>NZ_JBEZKJ010000029.1:0-94246 GCF_040651675.1 Streptomyces sp. NPDC048415
GTTTGTTGTTTTTATTGTGGTGTATGTCCGAGCTTCGGTGTGTGCCCGCCAACCGCTGGCGCGCGCCCAGCCCCCGGGCCCCCCCCACTTCTCGTTTCTCGTCGGGAGATCAGCGGTCCAGGAGAGCGGCGAACACGTCCGCCAGAACCTGCTTCGGGTCCTCCGTGCCTTCCGTACTGCGCCAGGCGACGTGCTGGTCGGGGCGCACCACGATCGCGCCGGCGTCGGTGATCTGCCGGACGGCCTCCCACCCGCCGTCCACGTCGGCGAACTCGGCGCCGGCGCCGATGCGGGCCGTGACGACCGGGATCGAGAACTTCTCCGCCACCCGCTCGGCCGCCTCGCACCACGGCATCCCCTGCGGGCCGGTGATCAGCGTGAAGCCGGTCGTGCCGGTGAGGTCGAGAGTGGACAGGCGGTCGCCGTCCCGGGTGATCCAGGCGTGCGGCAGCCGGTGCCCGGGGCGGGACGTCGGCTGGTGCACGTTCCGCATGGGGACGCGGACCGGCGGCTCGCTGCCGTCGCGGACGATCGCGCCCGCCTCGTAGCCGAAGCCGATCTCCATGTCGAGCGACTGGCATCCGCCACGGTGGGTGTGGAAGATCTCCAGGGCGCGCGCCCGCACGGTGTCACCGAGCGGAGACGGGTCGAAGTACGCCTGGAGCCGCTGCCCACGGCGCCCCGCCGGGATGTTGTGGCCGGCGCCGATGGCGTCGATGACCGCCTGGTGGTGGACGGCGGCGGACGTCGCCCAGTCGACGTTCTCCCTGCCCACGGGCCGGCGCTCGGCCTCGTAGGTGTCGATCAGGCTGTCGGGCGCGCGGCCGGTCAGCACCGCGGCCAGCTTCCACGCGAGGTTGTGCACGTCCTGGATGCCGGTGTTGAGGCCCAGTCCGACGGCGGGCGGCTGGCGGTGCGCGGCGTCACCGGCGATCAGTACCCGGCCGACCCGGTAGCGATCGGCGAGGTGCGCGTGCACGATCCAGTCCGTCACCTTGTGCACGGTCACTTCCAGGTCCGGCAGGCGCAGGAGCTCACGGATCCTGGGGATGACCGTCTCCGCGTCCCAGCGGCCGGGCGGCCCTGGAGCGAAGTGCAGACCCCACTGCTCGCAGGCCTTCCCCCAGCTCGGTCCCATCTCGATCAGGTTGCTGGAGAGGTCGGGGTCCTCCGGGCTGAGGAAGTGCGTGATGAGCGTGCCCTCCTCCCACCACTGGGACAGATCGGCGGAGAAGTACGCGGTCGTGGTGTTGACCAGCCCGGGCGGGCCCTGCATCTCTATGCCGGCCGCGGGTCCGACCATGCGGCCGCCGTCGGCGCCGATGAGGTATTGCGCCTTGACCGTGGTGATCTCACCGCTCTCGAGGTTGCGCACCTCGGCGACGACGTGGTCGCCCTCGTCGGAGAAGGTGGTCACCTCGTGGTGGAAGCGAATCCGCCCGGGATTGCGCTGTTCCGCATGGCGGCGCAGGATCGGCTCCAGCCACATCTGCGGCAGCTTGGCGGGCAGGACGGGCCCGACCGCCGCGTAGCTCTCTCGCAGCTCACCGCCGCCGAAGGCGTCCATCTCATGGATCAGGCGCCGGTCCATCGGCCCGTCGCCCGCGAGCGTGGTCTGCCAGCGCACCTTGCCGAACAACTCCAGCGGCGCCGCCTCCGCGAGCACGTCGTCAATGATGCCGTGCTGGCGGAAGATCTCCATCGTGCGCTGGTTGAGATAGTGCGCCTTCGGAATCCTCGACGTGTCCGGGTGCCGTTCCACCAGCAGATGATCGACGCCCTGGTCGGACAGGAAAACGGAGGCGGACAGACCGCATCCGCCGCCGCCCACGATCAGGACCGGAACCTCGATTGCTTCCATTTTCGCCCTTCCAGAATTGACGGATGCCTTGCCTTCGCAGCGTGGCAAAGCCCTCTTCAGCTCCGGTCAAGAACGACTGGACTCCGCCTGCTTCGGCCGGTCACGCGGGCGACCGGCCGACCCAGGCGGAGAGGCCGGGTTCCGGGTGGTCAGCCGAGCCAGGCGCCGTCGCGCATGAGGCCGCGTCCCGCCAGCTCGTTCGCCTCCCGCCAGGCCTGGACTCGCCGCGGCCGGATCCGGAAGTACTGGTAGGGCGCGTCGGTCTCGAGACGCGGGTCGAACCCGGTCTTGGCCGCGAACGCGTCGCCCGTCTCCTGACCGAGCTCGGCGATGTCCACCGGTTCCGCGACGCCGTCGACGATCACGACGTCTCGCGTCGGTCCGAGGCCGAGGCGCACCCGGTCGTCCGCCAGCAGGTTGCGGCCGGTGACCGAGGTCCGCGGCGTCGAGATGAGGAACGCGGTCCCGTCCCAGAGGTACGAGAGCGGGATGAGGTGGACGCCGCCCGAGGCGCCCGACGTCGCGACCCAGAGATCGACGTCGTTCTCCACTCTCGCGCGGGTGTCCCGCAGCCTCTCCTCCAGGCCACGCGGTGGCACGTCCGTCATGCTTCCTCCATGCAAGTCATGGAGAGTCCCCGGCCGGGGAGGTCTCCGTCGGTTGTCAGCCGGGCCGCGGGCACCGTGGCCGCCACGGCCGCCAGCGCGCTGACGGCCTCGCGCACACCGATCATGTCGTGTGCCCGGTGCGTCACGAAGCGCACGTATCCGTTCGGCAGCGGCAGTACGAGCACGCCGTGGCCGGCGAGGCGCGCGGCGCACTCGTCCGGGGTCAGCCCGGCAAGCCGCGCCATGACCATGTTGGTCGGCCGTGGCGGGCGCATCAGCTCGACGCCGGGCACCGACTCCAGCCCGCAGGCGAGCGCGGCGGCCGTCTCGTGATCGGCGGCCAGGTCGGGCAGGCGCCCCAGCGCGAGAAGCGCGGGCGCCGCGACGACTCCCGCCTGGTGCATGGAGCCGCCCAGCCACCCCCTCAGCTCGCGGGCGCGCGCGACGTACTCGCCTGACCCGCACAGCAGTCCGCCGACCGGCGCGCCGAGCCCCTTGGAGACCGAGAACGCGACGCTGTCCGCGGGCTCCGCCAGCTCTGCGGGACGGACCCCGAGCGCCACGGCCGCGTTCGCGAGCCGGGCGCCGTCGAGGTGGAAGTGCGCGCCGTAGCGGTGGGCCAGCGCGGCCACGGCGCGCGTCGCCGCGGCGTCGAGGGCGTTGCCGGAGCGCATCATGCTCGTGTTCTCGAGACAGACCACGGTCGGCGGGCCCGCTCCGGTGGAGAGCAGCGCGGTCAGCACGTCGAGGTCGGGCAGGCCGTCGGGACGCTGCTCCACCGGCAGCAGCTCGACCCCGCCGAAGCGGCGCAGCCCGCGTGACTCGAGGAACGCCATGTGGGTGTCGGCGCCGACGATCAGCCGCGGCGCGGGCGATCCCGGCGGGCCGAACGCGGCGAGCGGGGCGAGCAGGTTGGCCATCGTGCTGGTGGGCGTGAGCAGCGCGGCCTCCGTGCCGAGCAGTTCGGCCACCCGCTCCTCGAGGACGGCGACCGTGGGGTCGTCGCCGTACACGTCGTCCCCGACCTGCGCCCCGGCCATCGCCGCGCGCATCCGCGCGTCCGGCACGGTGCGGGTGTCGCTGCGGAAGTCGAGCCGAGGGGAACCGGAACCGGCCCGCGCCATCGCGGCCTACCGCCCCGGCCGGTGGGCCACCCAGACGGCGCGGGGCCTGGTGTAGCCCTCCACCGCGTGGATGCCCAGCTCACGGCCGTATCCGGACTGACCGAGACCCGAGACGCTGACCGTCTCCTCCGTGTCGCCCCAGGTGTTTACCCACACCATGCCGGCGCGCAGGGCCCGGCTGAAGCGCTCGACCCGGTCGGCGTCCGACGTCCAGACCGAGGCGGACAGGCCGTACGCGGTGTCGTGCGCGAGGGCCAGGGCCTCGGGGTCGGTGTCGAACGACGCGACGGACAGTACCGGGCCGAAGATCTCCTCGCGCCAGGCACGGACATCGTGCGGCGCGTCGTCCACGATGACCGGGTTGACGAAGAACCCGCCGTCGAGATCGTGCCGTACCTCGGAACAGCCGGGCGGAAGGATCACCTCCGCGCCCCGCGCCGCCGCCTCCTCGACCACCTCGGCCGCGCGGTCGGCGGCCGCCCGGCTGATCAGCGGGCCGAGATCGGTGCCGGGCTCCTCCGGCGGGCCGACCCGGAGGGCGGCGGCCAGCTCGGCCACGCGGCCGACGAACTCGTCGTGCACGGCCCGGTCGACGATCAGGCGTGTCCCGGCCACGCACATCTGGCCGGTGTTGCCGGTGAATCCCGTGACGACCGCCCGCGCGGCCGCGTCGAGGTCGGCGTCGCGGAAGACCACGACGGGACTCTTGCCGCCCAGCTCCAGGGAGACGGGCTTGAGGCCGTCCGCGCAGCGTCGCGCGACCTCGCGCCCCGCCGTCGTCGAGCCGGTGAAGGAGATCATGCCGACGGCCGGGTGGTCGCAGAGCAGCCGGCCGGTCTCGGCGCCACCGTAGACGGCGGTGAGCACGTCCTCGGGAAGCACTTCGGCGGCGCGGTCGACCAGGCGGCGGATCGAGAGCGGTGTTTCGGGTGCCGGCTTGACGACGACCGTGTTGCCGTACGCGAGCGCCGCGGCGATCTTCCAGACGGCCAGCAGGAGCGGGTAGTTGTTCGGGGAGATCGCCGCGCACACCCCGACCGGCACACGGTCGGTGTAGGTGCGCATGCCGGGGCCGGTCGGATGGGTTTCCCCCACCGGGTACCGGGCCGCCGCAGCGAACCAGTCGACCACCCGGGCGGCGAAGTCCACCTCTCCGACGGCGCGTGCCGTGGGCTTGCCCGCGTTGCGCCGCTCCAGCGCCGCGAGCTCGTCGCGGTCGTCGCGCAGCAGGTTCCCGAGCTCGCGCAGGAGGCCGGAACGGTGGGCCGGGGAGGTGTCGGCCCAGACCCCGCGGAACGCCGCGTCCGCGCGTGCCACGGCGTCGGCGACGCCGGGCCCGTCGGTGTCCGGCACGCGGGTGACGGCGCGACCGGTGGCGGGGTCGAGGATCGGCCGTCCCGCCGCGGCCATCCCAACACCCCGGACGACGCCGAGCCCGTCGCGACCGGTCACGGGGTCCAGGACCCGCCGCCCCGCCGCGGCCATCCCAACACCCCTGACGACGCCGGGCCCGTCGGAGTCCGGCACGCCGGTGACGGCGCTACCGGTCGCGGGGTCCAGGACCGGCCGTTCCGGGGCGGTCATCCCAGCACCTCGGCGTTGCCGGTGAGCCGCAGCGCGGCGTCGATCTCGGCGACCAGGCCGAGGAACGTCTCCCGCCCCATGCCCGTACCCGCGCTGCCGAGGAGCCTGAGGTCGTACCCGTCAGGGTGCTGCCACCAGGCGTCGCAGGCTCCGAACTCGGCGTTGAGGTAGCCCAGGTGCACCGGGCGGCCGTCGAGATCGCGGAGCTCGTCGGTGGCAGGGTGCTTGTCCCGCGTCGGCGGGAACTCGAGGCGCCCGCCGCCGGTGCGCTGCGCCGTGAGGCGCAGCTCGCCGCCGGATGCCGAGGCGTAGACGACTTCCAGCTCACGAACGGCACAGCCGTCGCCGAACGTCGCGGCGCTGTCGGCGTGGAATCCACCGGCCGACACCGGCACTCCCTGCTCGGTGAGGAAGGCGGTGACGTCGCCCGACGGAATCCAGTCGCCCTCGTGCTGCCGCCCGCGCCGGTGGAAGGAGAAGACGCCGGTGGGCACCGACACCATGTCGGCCGGGTGCCTGGCCCAGTAGCTCAGCTCGCAGAACGGTGTGGCCAGCACCCTCGCCACCGCCTCCGGCACGGCCGGCCGCAGCGCGGCGAACAGCGCGACGATCTCGTCGTCGGAGAACTCGCCCTCCAGCACCGAGAGTTCGACCGTGGTCCGCGCCATCCGGGCGCTGCCGGCCTGGTGGCCCAGGTAGTCGGTCCCGAGCCAGACCACCCGGCCCTCGCCGATCTCGAACGGCCGGGTCTCACTGCCCCAAAGGCACGGGTGGTCGGCGGCGGGGAAGGCCCAGTCGTAGAGGAACTGCTTGAGGCGCAGCCGGCGTCCGCCGCCGGAGATCTCGGTGCGGTAGCCGGACGGGTTGGCGTCGCTCCACGGACTGCGGCCCACGGCGTCGACGCGTCCGGGGGGAGCCTCGCGGCGAAGCGTTCCGACGCTGGTGTCGCAGCCCTCGGGCAGGCTGGACGGCCGCCACAACACGAAGTCGCACCAGTCCTGGGCTCGCGCCTCCTCGATCACCGGGGGCACCGGATCAAGGTCGGCCGCGCTGTCCAAGATCTGCCAGCGCCACCGGGGGACGGAACTGCTCACCATGGCTCCTCGGGTCGGTTCTGAGCTCCGCGAGGTGGTCGAGCCAAGCGGAGCTTGATGAAAGAAACATCCATTCGCCGACTCCCAGCTCGGCGCGGATCCCGGCCGGCAACCGCGGCAGCCCGAAGGGGGTGCCGAGCCCGTCGGCCAGCTCGGCCAGCCGTCTGACGTAGCCGGGGTCGGTGGGAGTCGGGAAGCCCTGTTTGCGACGGCGCCGCACCGAGTCGGGCAGCAGGTCGGCGAGCCCGGTCTTGAGCAGCTCCTTGTGGCTGCCGGGCTCGCCGGTGTCCTTCAGGTACTCGGGACAGCGGAAGGCCAGCTCGGCGAGGGTGACGTCCTGGAAGACGGGCCGGTCCTCCAGGGTGAAGGTCGACGATGTGGCGTCCACCATGTCGTTGACGTAGACCAGGAAGCGCCGCATCAGGTGGTACCTGCCGCGTTTGAGCGGATCCGGCGTCGCGAGCGCCCGATACTCGGCCATGGTGCGTTCCCACACCCGTTCGGCCACCGCCGTCATGTCGACGTCGAGTTCGTGCGCCAGCCAGCTGACGAGCCGGGCCCAGACCGGCCGTTCGTCGCCGTGGAGCCGGTGGGTGAGGTAGTGGCGCCCGTGGATGTGCGTGGGCGCGGCGGGGTCGACGACGGGGAAGTACCGGCCGTCCTGGTACCCCCAGAGCTCGTCGGCTCCGTGTCCTGAATAGACGACCACGTTCCCGTCGCCGGCGATGGTCCGGTAGAGCTGGTGCATCGCCAGCTCGGCGCCGTGCAGCAGCGGTCGCATCAGCCGGGTGGGCAGGACCGGCACCAGGTCGGCGGCGGCGTGGCGGTCCAGGTCGCAGACGGTCAGCGGCACACCGAGACGGTCGGCGACCTCGGCGGCGTGCGCCACGTCGTCGCCCGAGCCGCCGATGCCGTCCTGGTAGCGCAGCACGTACGCGTCGATGGGCACTCCCGCCGCGGTCAGGCCCGCGACGATCGCCGAGCTGTCGACGCCACCACTGAGCACCGCTGCCCGGGGGACGTCGGACACGGACCGCTCCGCGACCGCCCGGTCGAAGGCCGCCCTGATCTCCTCGGGACCGACCGGGACGTCGTCCGGCTCGGGCCGCCAGTAGCGGTGCGTGCGCGTCCGCGGCGGGTCGACCACCAGGTACTCGGCGGGCTGCAGGGACTTGACGCCGCGCAGCCAGGTGCGGTCGTCGGCCGCGTCCATCCGGATCCAGGAGCGCAGCACGAACTCCTCGGGGTCCGCCTCGGGTGCCACCAGGCCGGTGCGCAGCAGCACCCCCGCCTCCGAGGCGAACAGCAGTCCGCCGTGGGTGAAGGCGTAGACCAGCGGTTTCACGCCGAAGTGGTCGCGGGCCAGCACCACGCGGCCGGTCGCGGTGTCGTGCCAGGCGAGCGCGAACATGCCGGACAGCGGCCGCAGCGCGGCCGCGGGATCGGACTCGCGGCAGACCTGCTGGAGCACGAACTCGGTGTCACAGGTGGTGCGGCGCGGCCACAGCGGTGGCGCGGGCGACCGGGAGCCGTAGACCTCGCCGTTGTGCACCAGCACGACCCGGCCACCGGGGTCGGTCATCGGCTGGTCGCCCGCCGCGGTGCGGTCGCGGATCGCCAGCCGCGTCGCGCACAGCATGACGGTGCCGCACGACGAGACGTACGGGGCGCAGGCCCCCTCGCCGCGGTGCGCCATGGCCTCGGTCATCGTCCGGCCCAGCGCGTCCAGCCACGCGGCATCCCGCCGTCCGTCCAGGCTGATGAAGCCCGCTATGCCGCACACGTGTCACGCTCCGATTCCCGCCACACCCGCCAGAGCTCCGCCAGTGCCTCGGTGAACACGTACTCGATGCCGTGGTGTCCGCCCTCGTGCTCGCGGTAGACGTGGGGGACGCCGTGCGCGCCGAGGGCCGCGCGCAGCGCGCGGACCCCCCAGTGCATGCCGTACTCGTCGCGTTCGCCGACGCCGAGGTGGAGCAGACCGAGTCCGGCGAGACGGCCGGCGTGGGCGGGGAGCATCCGCACCGGGTCGTAGGTGAGCCACCGCCGCCACACCTCGTCGCGGAACAGGCCCGTCGCCGGGTCGCACGGCAGCGCGTCCGACGGGGTGGTCAGAGGGTCGTCGGCGTAGCACATGCCCATCGCGACGATGCTCATTGCCACCATGAAGGGGACGTCGTGCGGGCCGCTGTCCCGGCGGGCCAGCAGCCCGTCGACGCCGCCGGCCGCCCTGACGGTGTCGAGCGTGGCGGGGAGCAGCGGCAGGTAGCAGTGCTCGAACCCGGCGTCGGGCGAGCAGGCGATCACCGCCCCGAACAGCTCCGAGGTCATGCCCGCGACGAGCGCCCCGTAGCCGCCGCTGGACTTCCCCGCGACGGCGCGCCAGGCCGGCTCCGGCCGGGTCGCGAACCGCCGGTCCACCTCCGCGACGACCTCGGCGAGGTAGGCGGCGTACCGGCCGGAGGCGGCGGAGTCGAGGTACTGCGAGCCGCCGTAGACAGTCGTGCAGTCGGGTACGACGAGCAGCGCGGGCGGCACTCGGCCGTCCGCCATCGCCTGGCGGAGGCGGTCGGCGACGGATCCGCCGAAGGCGAGCGCCCGGCCGCCGAGGCTGGGGTGGGCGCCGAACCCCGGCAGCCAGTACACGACCGGGTACCGCCGGACGCCGTCGTAGCCCGGCGGCAGGCACACCTCGGTCCGGCGGCGGTGCGGGTCGCCCAGCGGGTTGCCTCGCAGGCAGGCGCTCTCGTGGTCGAACACGACCGGGTCGCTCATGGGCCGCTCGCCTCCCGCAGCGCGCGGTCCACGTGGCGTGTGTAGAACGACGGGTGGTGGAAGACCGCGGAGAGCAGGACGCCGTCGCTGGCCCACAGGCCGAAGGAGCTGCCGAACAGCAGGTCGGCGTCGAGCATGGCCTCCAGCGTGCTCGCCGCCGTCTCGGTCCAGCCCTCACCGCCGGCGACGTGGCTCCGGGCCGGCCCCGAGCCGAGCCGCGTCACCCGGCCCGCCACCGGGTCGAGCAGAAAGGCGGTCTCGCCGCCGTCGTCCTCGTACAGCGAGATGACGTGCCGTCCGGCGCCGTCGTCCAGCGCCCGGTACCAGTAGTCGGTCGCCACCAACCGGTCCAGCAGCTCGCGGAGCATGTCCTCGCAGGCGCGGGTCTGGCGACCGTACCGGTCGAGGGCGGCGTCGAACGGCGGCACCGCCGTGCCCGGGTCGAGCGTCACCTCGGAATAGACCTGATCGAAGTCGTACGCGCCGGGCGCGACCGGCCCGGCGGCCGGGGCGGCCTTGCCGTCCGCCACCTCGATCACCTGGCCAGGGCCCCACAGCAGGCCGTCGCGGCCCAGCTCGTCCAGGCGCCGCAGGGCCTCGGTCGGGGTGAAGGGGAACATCGTCCGGTTGCACCAGGAGTAGTCGCGCTCGCCGTCGCCGCTGACGCGCCAGCCGAACGAGGAGGGCACCGTCAAGGCCGCGGGGATCGCCTCGATGTACCGGTCGAAGTTCGCGACGGCGCGGGCGCGGGCCGCGTCCGGGTCCGTCAGCGGGCGGCGCTCGGTGAGCACACCGGGCGGCGCGATGCTGTGCGCGGGGACGAACACGGCGTCGAGCCGGGGCGCGTCCTCGCGGCGGAAGGCCTCCACGGTCGCCTCGTCAAGGAGCGCGTCCCCGCACAGCAGGACTGCCGCGTCGGCCGTCTGAACCAGCACGCTCATCTCGGGGAACGGTACGGCCGAGGGGAACGTCCGCAGGGTGGCCCCGCCCAGGGTGATCGTGTCGCCCGGCGTCACCGGGCGCAGGCGTTCGAAGCCGAAGCGGCGCAGCGTCCAGGCGATCGCCTGGTGCCCGAGCCCCGAGGCGGTCAGCTGCGGCGGCACGGGGCCCGCGGGGTACACGCAGGTGACGCCGGAGCTCTGGCGCGGGCCGTCGTCGAAGTCCACGTCGGTGCCGTCGACCAGGCGCAGCAGCGAGGGGAAGTGGTGGTGGTCGAAGTGGTGATGGCTGAGGACCACGTAGTCGACCCCGTCGTCGAGCACCTCCCGGACCAGGTCGTCCGGCAGCGGCGGGTGGTGCTCCCAGAAGCGGTCCAGGCGCTGGGTGAGCCACGGGTCGAAGAGGATCCGCTCCGTCCCCGTCTCGACGAGGACCGCGGCATGCCCGAGCGAGGTCAGACGCATCAGCCGCTCGTCTCGTACACGCAGCGGAAGCCGACCTCGTTGTGCCGGTCGGTGATCAGGTCCTTGCCCCGGTAGAACGTGGTCAGGCAGGTCGGCGGCGACGTCCAGGTGCCACCGCGCAGGACGTGGAAGGCATCCTTGCGGTTCATGAAGTCCAGCGGGTGCCGTCCCTTGAAGAAGGGGTCCATGTCCTCGCCGGTGTAGAAGTTGGTCCGGGTCAGCTCCCAGACGTTCCCCGACATCTGCAGGACGCCGTACGGGCTGGCGCCCTGCGGGAGGGCGTCCGCGGGCAGCACCGGATGGGCGGGGTTGTCACCCTGCGAGATGGTGACCAGCAGCGCCTCGAGGGAGTCGAGGTCGGCCACGGCCTCGCCGAACGAGCGCTCGACGTAGTTCACCCGGTCGGGGTCCCACTCCTCGCCCCACGGGTAGCGGCGGCCGTCCACGCCACGTGCGGCCTTCTCCCACTGGACCTCGCTGGGCAGCGAGCCACCGGCCCACTTCGCGAAGGCGTAGGCGTCGTACCAGTCGAGGCCGACGACCGGGAGGTCGGCTGCGTTGAAGCGCGGGTCGTGCCCGTGCGCGGGGCGGTGCGAGCGCTCGAGCGGCTGGTCCGGGTGGTCGAACTCGCCGGAGTCGCCGACCTCGTCCAGGAACTCCCGGTAGCGCGCGTTGGTGACGGTGGTCCGGTCGATGAGGAACTCGGGCACGTCCACGGCGCGCAGTGTGCTGTCGTCCTGCGCCATCCGGAAGGCGTCGGGCTTCGCGTGCGCGCCGATGATCGCCGGACCGCCCGGCACCAGGACGACGTCGGCGTGGCGCCGGGGCCGCCCCCGCGCAGCATCGATCCGCGCCCGCATGTCGGTGAAGTACTCGTCCTCGAGACGGCGGAGTTCGGCGGGGTCGCGGGTGCCGAAGACGGCGATGAGGGCGCGCTTGGTGAGCGCCGCGCCGCAGCCGACCGGCTTGCGCTCCCAGCCGGGCCGGGCGAAGTTGCTGGGCCAGCCGGAGATGCGGATGAGGTCGGGGACGGCGGCGGCGATCCGGTACTCCGCGATGACCTTGAGCGCGGTGAACGCGACCCAGTCGACCGTGTCGTGTGTCGCGGCGGCCACAGCGGCGTCGGCGGCGGGGTCGCCCACGTGATGCGCGGCCAGCAGCCGCACCGCGCCGGCGCGCACCGGCCACTCCGGATGAGTGACCACGAGGCTCGCCAGCAACGGCACCCCGTCGGCGGCCCGGCCCTTCTCCTCGGCCAGCTCGACGACGCGCTCCACCGATGCCCAGTAGCGGTCGTCGGAGGAGTCGTCGATCACCAGCATGTCGGCGGGAATGTCGATGACTTGTGAAACGCGATTACCTACCATCTCAACCTCTCTCAGGACGACGTGCCGCCCGTACGGAATTCAATTCCGTACGGGCGGCGTATTTCACCGTCAGAGGACTACCACTTGCTGGTTTCCTCGTCCGCGTCACGGGTCTCCATAAAGGTACGGTCGCTCATTTTTCACTCCTTCCGCCACAGCTATTCATGCGGCCGAATGACCTCATGGCCCGAGAGGATACGCAGGGCGCCGAAGGCACGGCAACGGCCATTACTGGCAAACCTTGAACATGAACATCCCGTGATACATGCGGGTAAGTTCGCGGCGATCCGACGTTAAGAGAGGGAGGAAAGAATGGTTGACACGGATTCCCGTGACATACGGGAGAACGGGTTCGTGCGGCTCCCCGCGCTCGCGACCGGCGACGCGCTCGCCCGGCTCCGGCGCGCGGTGGGCCGACTCGAGGAGCTCGCTCACGACCGCACGGTCTCGACCGGGGACTTCGTCCTCGAGGCGCCCGGCATAGGCGGATGGGCGGCCTGGCAGCAGGGGGCCGGGGCCCTCACGGGTGTGCTCCGGTCAGCCGACCGCATCCATGTGCACGTCCCCGAGTTCGACGCCGTGCAGCGGTCGCTGGGCCTGGCCGACGGGCCGGTCGCCCGGGCCGCCGGCGGCCCGGGCACGCTGGTCAACGCCTTCCTGTGGGCCAAGCCGCCCGTGGTGGGCTCGGCGAAGCCCTGGCACCAGGACATGGCCTTCGCGCCGCCCGGCTTCGGCACGCAGGAGCACGGTGTCGTGACGATCTGGGTCGCGCTCGAGCCCGCCACCCCGCGCAACGGCTGCCTCGAGTTCCTCCCCGGCTCCCACCTGCTCGGGCTGCTCCCGCACACCGGGCACCGCGAGCGTCTGCCGGGCGAGCCGCCGCTGGAGGGGGCGGTCGAGCCGCACGTCGCGGACGAGCATCTGCCGCGCGCGGCCGAGCCGGTCGCCGTGCCCCTCGAACCCGGTTCGGCCGTCATGTTCGACGGCATGGTGCTGCACCGCTCGGCGCCCAACGCGACGGCTTCGGAGCCACGCACCGCCGTCAGCTTCGTCTACAAGGTGCCGCGGCCGTCCTGGACGCGGCGGGAGCCGGCCGCGGCCCGGCTGTGATGTTCGACCGCGGCGGGTCAGCGGTTGAACGGCGTGTTCAGGAGCGGGCCCCGCGGTCGAGGACGTAGAAGGCGGCGCCGTCGAGGTGGCGGATCGTGTTCAGGTCGCGCTGCACGACTTCCTCGAGGTCGTGCAGCAGCGTCACGATGACCGGGTAGGTGAGGTCGTCGACCGTCCGGTGGATCTCCTGGCCCGGTTTCACTGGAGTGGCCAGGGTGTGGAAGCTCTCCAGCTCCTCGATCTCCCCGATGCCCCGGTATTCGCTGAGCAGGCCCTGCACCGGCGAGACCATGCCGGCGATCGCGCAGTACCGCCGCACCGCGTACGGGCTTTCGGCCCGGGCGTGGAACCGCTCGGGACGCAGGTAGGCGTCGACGGTCCACTCCAGCTGTGACTCGCCGATGCCGAGGCCGGCGCAGGCCGGGATGCCGCCGCCGGCTATCCGGGCGCCGACCTCCACCAGGCACGGCCCGGACGGCGTCATCCTGATCTCTACGTGCGCCGGGCCGTGCCGGATGCCGAGGGCGTCCAGGACCTGGAAGGCGTAGTCCCCGAGGGGCTCCACGACCCGGCTCCTCGAGTCGATCAGCGAGAGGGCGTCGCAGAGGTCGACGACACCGTTCGCGCTGACGCGGCTGGTCCGCCAGACGTCGCACACGTGGTGGCGGCCGTCCCGGCTGACGGTGTTCACCATGTACTCGGTGCCCGGCAGGTACTCCTGCGCCACGGCCCCGTTGTTGGGCTGGGAGAAGACGTCGTCGGCGTCGGCGAGGGACAGGAAGGCCGCGACCGACTCCTCCGGTGTGTCGCAGAAGGAGACCCCCTGGCTGCCCGCGCTGCGCGGCGGCTTGACGACGACGCGTCCGCCGAGCTCGCGGTGCCAGGCGGCGAGCTCGTCCCCGTCGGTGGCCCACAGCTGCCGGGCCGCGCGGAGCCCGGCGGCGCGCACGGTCTCGACCATGAGGTGCTTGTCGCGCCGCGCGGCGCTGAGGGCGGTTCCGTTGCCGGGCAGGCCGAGTCGCTCCGCGAGCAGGTCCGCCAGCTCCACCCCGACCTCGCCACCCGAGATCACCGCGACCGGCGCGAACGCCGCGACCTCGTCGACCGTGGCCGCCAGGTCGCCGTCGTGGACGATATCGGCGACGAAGTCATCGGGGACGTGAGGAGCCGACCGGTATACGAACGGCACGTCACGCGTGCTCTGCACACGGACGACGGAGCACCCTTGCTCCCGGAATTCCAGAACGAGTGAACGGACCGCGGCGTAGGCATCGACCATCACGATGCACGGGCTGCCCTCAATGGCTGCTTTCATATGTTCAACGATAGACAGACTTTCCCCTCGCCGAAATGCGTTCAGCTCTGACATCCTCCAGTCCTGGAGGAGTACGTGATGACATTTTTTCCGGCGACTTTTCGCTCGCCGCATTTCATTCCGGTATTGCTGTTTGTCAACACGTGCGGGAGTTTTCTGGTTCTCGTGAGCCTTTCCACGCACGTGGGGTCGGTCACCGGGTCGGGACTGCTCGCCGGAGCCGTGCTGAGTGCGCCGTGGCTGCCCGCGCTGCTGCTGGCCGGACCGCTCAACCGGCTGCTCGGGCGGCACGCCCCGGAGCGGCTCGTCCGGCTGGCCGAGGCGGCGAGCCTGCTGATGACCGCGGCAGCCCTCGTGGCACCGGGCCGCGCACTGCTCGCGGTCGCCACCGCTCTCGTCCTCGCCCGCGGGTTCTTCGAGACGGTCACCCGCTCGGCCACGTCGGTCGCCCTGCGCGGCACAGTCCCGCCGCAACGGCTTGACCGGGCCAACACCGTCGCGGAGATCGGCAAGTTGACCGGACTCAGCGTCGGCGCGGCGCTGGCGGGGCCGGCCGGGGCGGTCCTGCCGCTCCGGGGCCTGATCGCGGTGAACGTGGCGACGCTGGCGCTCTCCGCGCTCCTCGCCTGGGCATTGCCGTCGCCCCCCGAGGGGGCCCCCGTGGAGGGCCGGGACGGTGCGGGCTCCGCGACCGGCACGCGCCTGCGTGTCGAGGACCCGGTGCTGCGCAGGCTGTTCGCCCGTTTCCTCCTGGTGGCGTTCTGGCAGGGCTTCCACACGGTGGCCGTCACCGTGATCCCGCTCCATGTGCTGGGCGGCGGAACCCGCCTGGTGGGAGTGTTCGTCGCGATCTCGGCGATCGCCATATTCGCCGGCTCGCTCGCCGCCCTACCGGCCCAGCGCTACCTCGACCGCGTCCCCTCGGCCGCATGGGCCGTGCTCCCCATGCCGCCCCTGCTGGCGGCGGTGCTGGTCGGCCGCACGGTGCCGACGCTCGTGCTGTACGCGCTCTTCCTGGTCCTCTTCGAGGTTGCCTACGTCCACTACAACAACCGGCTGCTGGCCGCGGCCTCCGCCGAGGAGCTCTCGTCGGTGGTGACTCTCCGGGCCACGCTGCTCCCCTCGGGTGTGGCGGTCTCCATCCTGGTCATGGGCGCGCTCTGCGACCTGGTGGGCCCCCTGCCCGCGGCCCTCGTGGTCGCCGTCATCACCTTCCTGGTCACCGCCGCGACCGGCACCATCCGGCAAACGTGGAGAAGACCTGTACGGGACGCGTGATCATGATGGCAGGGGCCGGAAAGTGCGGCGTTCACCAGTGAATTCCTACGCCCCTGAATCTAAGGAAGTCCGTCGTGCGGGTTCTCATTGTGCCGTTTCCCTTTAAAACACATCTGTTCAACCTGGTTCCGTTGGCGTGGTCCCTGCAGACGGCCGGGCACGAGGTGCGCATGGCCGGCTGGCCGGATCTGCTCGACGCCGTCACCGGGGCCGGGCTGACGGGCATAGGCGTCGGTCCTGGCGAGACCGCGGAGCAACGGAAGCAGCGGGACCAGCGGGCCCAGCGCAAAACGGCTCCCGCGCCCGCCGCGGGAGGGCCTCCGCAGGGAGGCCTCGGTCCGCTGTTCGACGTGCGGCCGGATCGTGAGCGGCTGAGCTGGGAGCAGGTCACCAGGCTCTTCGACACCCTGGTGCTTCCGCAGGCACGGCGATCCAACGACTCGATGATGGACGACCTGGTCGGATTCGCCCGTGAATGGCGGCCCGATCTGGTGCTCTGGGGCGCGAAGGCGTTCGCAGGAGCGGTGGCCGCCGCCGCGGTGGGAGCGGTGCACGCCCGGGTGCTGTACTCGGTCGACGTCTACACCCGCATGCGTGAGGACTACCTGCACGCCAAGGCCCTGCAGCCACCGGAGGAACGCGTCGACGGACTGCGTGACTGGCTGGCGGGCTGGGCCGGGAAGTACGGCTGCGAGTTCTCTGAGGACCTGGTGAACGGACAGTTCACGATCGACCCGCTTCCGGAGGCGTTCCGGCCCGACCCCCGGCCGACCACGCTTCCCGTGCAGTTCGTTCCCTACAACGGGCCGACCGTCGTGCCGCGGTGGCTCGCCGAGCCCCCGCGGGCGCCGCGGGTCCTGATGACGTTCGGCGACTCGGTGAACGACGGGCCGGTACAGCACCTGCTGCCCGTCGAACGCATCCAGGAGATCCTCGACTCGGTGGGCGACCTGGAGATGGAGCTGGTCCTGACCCTGCCGCTGGACTCCCAGCGGCGGCTGCGCCGGGTGCCGGCCAACACCCGCCTCGTGGAGTCCGTTCCCCTCTCCGAGGTCCTGCCGACCTGCGCGGCCATGGTGCATCACGGCGGCACCTGGTCGTTCGGCTGCGCCCTGCGCTACGGCGTCCCCCAGTTACTGATCAGCCGGGCGTTCGACGTTCCGCTGAAGCTCCGGTGCCTCGACCGGACGGGGGCGGGGCTCTCCATGAAGCCCGCCGAGGTGGACGGGCCCGAAGTCCGCGCCGCGATCGTCCGCCTGCTGGAGGACGGAACCATCCGGGCGAACGCCCAGCGGCTCCGTCAGGAGGTGCTCGCCATGCCCGCACCCAACGCACTGGCGCGAACCCTGGAAGAACTGGTCGTCGCCCACCGGGCCGGCGCGGCCCCCGCCACGCGCTGACCCGGAGAAGGCGGGCCCCGCATGATGATCATGCGGGGCCCGCCCGGTGACGGATCAGGGCACCGGCACCGGGTCTGCGGCCGCCTGGCAGGTGGCATCGACGCCCACCTGGGAGGCGGGACGGGTTCCGTCCCTCAGGTAGTCGCTGACGTAGGCGTTGAGGCAGGTGTTGTTGTTCGCCGACAGCGCCGCGCCGACGTTGTGGCCGCCCTGTTCCAGGATGAGCCGGGAGTTCGGGAACAGCGCGTGGGTCTCGTAGGCGCCGCTGACGCCGTGCGCGGTGTCGAACTCCGGCTGCACCAGCAGGACGTCCACCTTGCGGTTGCCGACCTTCCGCGCCTTCTGGGCGGGCACCGGCCAGAAGGCGCACGGCGCGCTGTACCAGGCGTTGGTCCAGGTCAGGAACCGGTTTCCGGCGGCGTACTGGCGGGAGTAGTCCGTGTGCCAGCGGTTCCAGTCCCGCGGACCGGGGGCGTCGACGCACTGGACCGCGTTGGTCATCGCGTGCCTGTTCTGGTGCGGGAAGCCCGGGTCCGTGTAGTTGGCCCGCAGCGACGTCGGGTCACCGCGCAACGCCCAGTCGGCGAGTATCTTCGCGCGGGAGAGCCAGGTCCAGCTGCGGTAGACGACCGGCTCGAAGACGTCCGCCCACTCGGCCGGGCCGATCTTGCCGTCGAGGGGCGCCGCGCTGAGCGCGTCCTGACCCTTGTAGTAGTTCGCCTCGACCTCGGCCTCGGTCGTGCCCAGGTGGTAGACCGCGTCGTACTTGGCGACCCAGGTGAAGAAGATCTTGGCGTTCTGCTCGGACGTCACGTTCTTGTCGAGGTTGTTCTGATACCACGCGCCGCTGGGACGCACCACGCTGTCCAGCAGCATCCGGTGCACCCGGTTCGGGTACATCGAGGCGTATACCGAGCCCAGGTAGGTGCCCCAGTCGGTGCCGAAGTAGGTGATCTGCTCCTGGCCGAGCGCGATCCGCATCTGGTCGAGGTCGCGCGCGGCGTCCTTCGTGCTGAGGTGCTTGAGCACGTCGCCGTACTTGTCGCCGCAGCTCTCGGCGTACGCGCGGGCCCGGTCCGCCCACTCCTGCTCGGCGGCGGGGGTGCTCGGTACGGGATCCGGCTGCGCGTGCCCCGGATAGACGTAGTCACTGTCGCAGACAACCGCCGGCTCGCTGGCCCCGACGCCGCGCGGGTCGAAGCCGATCCAGTCGTAGGCGGCACCGACGTCCTGCGCCAGCCCGGTCGTGCCCTTGGCGTACCGGGTGGGCAGGTCGCGCCCGATGCCGCCGGGCCACTGGCCGCGGTTCAGCAGCACGACGCCCTTGTACTGGGCGTCGGGGGCGGTGTGCTTGGCCCTGGTCAGCGCCAGGGTGATCTTCTGGCCGGCGGGCTGACTGTAGTCGAGCGGCACCTGAACCGAGCCGCACTCCAGGCCCTTGAGCAGAGCGCCGAGGACCGGGTCGGTGTCCGGGCACGGCGACCAGGCGACGCTTCCGACGGCCGGCGCGGTCGCGTCCTCCGCCGCCGCCACCGGGGCGACGGTCGGACCCAGCAGACCGGTCGCAATCACTGATGCGACCAATGCGAGCTTTTTCACGTGATTCCCCATTCTGGATGCAACGCGCTCGCAGCCTGACAAGGGCCTCTTTAATTCCGGTCAAAGATGGCTGGAACCGCGAGGGAGTGAGCAAGAACGGAGAAGCGCCGCGTCTTGGAATTTCCCTAGCATGAAATAACGAGATCCCAACCCCAGGAGTGATCATGGCTGACCCTGCCGTCCAGGGAATCAAGACCGTTCTGCATCCCGTCGTGGACCTGGCAACGGCCAAGAAGGTGTACACCGCCCTGCTCGGCGTCGAACCGCAGACCGACGGGGACTTCTATGTCGGCTTCGATGTCGCGGGTCAGCACATCGGGCTGGTGCCGGGAGCGGGAACGCAGGGGATGACCTCGCCGGTCGCCTACTGGCACGTCCCCGACATCGAGGCGAAGCTGGCCGAGGTGACCGCCGCGGGCGCCACGGTGAAGAACGCCGCCGCCGACGTCGGCGGCGGCCGTCTGGTGGCCACCGTCACCGACCTCGACGGCAATGTTCTCGGACTGCTGCAGGACCGCTGAGGTCGGAGCGTCCCCTTGAATCCCCCTTCAGTCCCCCTCGAGTCCTCCTCGAGGGGGATTCGAGGGCTGCGCTCTAATCTCGCCGGATGGGACCGGGCAAAGGCGGTCCGCATCCTGAGAGATGGAGACACGATGAGCAAGGACACCAGGACGGACGCGCGCTCGTCCGAGCCTCACGTCGCCGACCGCCACGATCTGATCCGCGTGCACGGTGCGCGTGTGAACAACCTCAAGGACGTCAGCGTCGAGATCCCGAAGCGCCGGCTGACGGTGTTCACCGGGGTGTCCGGCTCGGGCAAGAGCTCGCTGGTGTTCGGCACGATCGCCGCGGAGTCGCAGCGGCTGATCAACGAGACGTACAGCGCGTTCGTGCAGGGTTTCATGCCGACGCTCGCGCGTCCCGAGGTCGACGTCCTGGAGGGGCTGACGACCGCGATCATCGTCGACCAGCAGCGGCTGGGTGCCGACCCCCGCTCCACGGTCGGCACCGCCACCGACGCCAACGCGATGCTGCGCATCCTGTTCAGCCGCCTCGGGCAGCCGTATGTCGGCCCGCCCAGCGCGTTCGCCTTCAACGTCCCCAAGCGGACGGCGAGCGGGGCCATGAAGGTCGACAAGGGCAAGGGCGAGCGGATCGTGGTGCGCAAGGCCGTCTACCACGGCGGCATGTGCGCGCGCTGCGAAGGCCGCGGCCTGGTCTCCGACATCGACCTCACCCAGCTCTACGACGACTCCAAGGCGATCGGCGACGGCGCGTTCACCATCCCCGGCTGGAAGCAGGACAGCTTCTGGACCACACGGGTCTACGCCGAGTCGGGCATCCTCGACCCGAAGAAGCCGATCCGCGAATTCACCGAGAAGGAGATGCGGGACTTCCTCTACGGTGACTCGACCAAGGTGAAGATCGACGGTGTCAACCTGACCTACGAGGGCCTGATCCCGAAGATCCAGAAGTCGATGCTGTCCAAGGACAAGGCATCGCTGCAGCCGCACATCCGGGCGTTCGTGGAGCGGGCGGTGACCTTCACCTCCTGTCCCGAGTGCGGCGGTTCCCGGCTCAGCGAGGAGGCCAGGTCGTCGAAGATCGGCGGGATCAGCATCGCCGACGCCTGCGCGATGGAGATCAGGAACCTGGCCGCGTGGGTGCGCGAGCTGGACGAGCCGTCGGTGGCGCCGCTGCTGGCCAAGCTGCAGCACACCCTGGACTCGATCGTGGAGATCGGCCTCGGCTACCTCTCACTCGAACGTCCGGCGGGCACCCTGTCGGGCGGTGAGGGACAGCGCGTCAAGATGATCCGCCACCTCGGCTCCTCGCTCACCGACACCACCTATGTCTTCGACGAGCCCACCACGGGCCTGCACCCCCATGACATCAGCCGGATGAACGACCTGCTGCTGCGGTTGCGCGACAAGGGCAACACGGTGCTTGTCGTGGAGCACAAGCCGGAGGCGATCGCGATCGCCGACCACATCGTCGACCTCGGCCCGCGCGCGGGCGCCGACGGTGGCGCGGTGATGTTCGAGGGTTCCCTCGCAGGGCTGCGGGACAGCGGCACGCTCACCGGCCGCCACCTCGACGACCGGGCCACCCTCAAGGAGACGGTCCGGGAGCCGAAGGGGTGCCTCGAGATCCGCGGCGCCGCGACGCACAACCTCCAGGACGTCGACGTCGACATCCCCCTCGGCGTGCTGTGCGTCGTCACCGGGGTGGCGGGCTCCGGCAAGAGTTCGCTGATCCACGGCTCGGTGGCACGCCGGGACGGCGTGGTGGCCGTCGACCAGTCGCCGATCAAGGGTTCACGCCGCAGCAATCCGGCGACCTACACCGGCCTGCTCGACCCGATCCGCAATGCCTTCGCCAAGGCCAACGGTGTGAAGCCCGCGTTGTTCAGCGCCAACTCCGAGGGTGCCTGCCCCACGTGCAACGGCGCGGGCGTCATCTACACCGATCTGGCGATGATGGCGGGCGTCGCCACCACCTGCGAGGACTGCGAGGGCAGGCGTTTCGAGGCGTCGGTCCTGGACTACCGTCTGGGCGGCCGCGACATCAGTGACGTCCTCGCCATGCCGGTCGACGAGGCCAAGGACTTCTTCGGCGCCGGAGAGGCGCGCGTCCCCGCCGCCCTCCGGATCCTCGAACGCCTCTCCGACGTGGGTCTCGGCTACCTCGACATCGGCCGGCCCCTCACCACTCTGTCGGGCGGCGAACGCCAGCGGCTCAAGCTGGCCACCCACATGGCGGAAAAGGGCGGCGTCCATGTACTGGACGAACCCACCACCGGCCTCCACCTCGCCGACGTCGAGAACCTGCTCGGACTGCTCGACCGTCTTGTCGACGCGGGCAAGTCGGTGATCGTCATCGAGCACCACCAGGCCGTGATGGCCCACGCCGACTGGATCATCGACCTCGGCCCCGGTGCCGGCCACGAGGGCGGCCGGATCGTCTTCGAGGGCACTCCCGCCGACCTCGTCGCCGGCCGGTCGACCCTCACCGGCGAACACCTCGCGGCGTACACCGGTCGGTAAGGCCTGCTCGGGGGTGGTGGCGGGACGAGACCCGCCACCACCCCCGACGTTTTCAGCGGTTGAACCGGCAATCTGAAAGATGCCCGGAATCAGGCACTTCTTTAGCGTGAATTGCGCGGCATCCATCCCCTCATCGAAAAGGGAAAAGACACATGCTTCGACCGTGGAATTCCGACTGCGATGTGCTCTCATGAGAATCCTCGTCACCGGCGGAGCCGGATTCATAGGCTCGCATTACGTACGGACCATGCTCGACGGGGGATATCCGGGTTTCGAGGACGCGCACGTCACCGTTCTGGACCAGCTGACCTACGCGGGAAACCGTGACAACCTCCCCGCCTCCCACCCACGGCTCACCTTCGTGCGGGGGAACATCCTCGACCGGGAGCTGCTGCGCACGGTGCTGGACGGCCAGGACACGGCGGTGCACTTCGCGGCCGAGAGCCATGTGGACCGTTCGATCGAGAGTGGCACCGCGTTCGTCCGGACCAATGTGGAGGGCACGCAGGCGCTGCTCGAGGCCTGCCTGACGGTCGGCATCGAGCGGGTGGTGCACGTCTCGACGGACGAGGTGTACGGGTCCATCGACGAGGGATTCTGGACCGAGGAGTCCCCCCTCCTGCCGAACTCCCCTTATGCCGCGTCCAAGGCCGCGTCCGACCTCATCGCCCTGGCCTACTTCCGCACACACCGGTTGAACGTCTCGGTCACCCGCTGCTCCAACAACTACGGCCCCTACCAGCACCCCGAGAAGTTCATCCCGCTCGCCGTCACCCATCTGCTCGAAGGACGCCCCATCCCCGTCTACGGGGACGGACAGCAGATCCGCGAGTGGCTGCACGTGGACGACCACTGCCGGGCCGTGCACCGGGTGCTCACCGGGGGCAGGGCGGGCGAGGCCTACAACATCGGCGCCGGTACGGCCGTGCCGAACCTGACGCTGGCGCACCGGCTCGCCGAACTGTGCGGAGCGGAGCCGGACATGATCCGGCACATCACCGACCGCAAGGGCCACGACCGGCGCTACGCCCTGGACCAGACCAAAATCGAGCGGGAGCTCGGCCACCTTCCCCTCACGCCATTCGACAAGGGTCTTGCCGAGACCGTCGCGTGGTACCAGGACAACCCGCAGTGGTGGAAGCCGGTCGAGAAGAGCGGTGGTCGGCCGTGAGCGCACGGGCACGACTGGTTCCGCGTTCCGGAGCCGGGATCTCCGAAAGGCTGGCCCTGTCCGCCGCGACGGCGGAGGGCGTCCACATCGCGACCTCCGACGTGCCGGGCTGGCTGGACTTCCACCGGCTGTCCTGTGGGACGACGATCCGGCGGATCCCGTTCGCCGAACTCGACCACTGGTCGTTCGCGCCGGAGACCGGCGACCTGCGGCACCGCAGCGGACGGTTCTTCACCGTCGAGGGCCTGCACGTCGTCCGGCCGGCGGCCGAGTGGCAGCAGCCGATCATCGTGCAACCGGAGATCGGCATCCTCGGCATCCTGGCCAAGGAGTTCGACGGGGTCCTCCACTTCCTCATGCAGGCGAAGATGGAGCCCGGCAACCCCAACCTGGTGCAGCTCTCCCCCACCGTGCAGGCCACCCGCAGCAACTACACGAAGGCCCACGGCGGGGCGGAGGTGAAGTACCTGGAACACTTCCTCGCCCCGGACAGGGGCCGGGTGCTCACGGACGTCCTGCAATCCGAGCACGGCGCCTGGTTCTACCAAAAGCGCAACCGCAACATCATCGTCGAGGTGGACGGTGACGTACCCGTCGACGACGAGTTCCGCTGGCTCACCCTCGGACAGATCGTGGCGATGCTCCGCTTGGACAACGTCGTGAACATGGACGCGCGCACCGTGCTGGCGAGCGCTCCGATGGCCCCTCCCGAGCCCGGGGCGCTGTCGTCCGACTCCGACCTGCTGGCCTGGTTCACGGGGGAACGGGCCCGGCAGGACATCCGCACCCGCCGCATGCCCCTGCGGGAGGTCGCCGGGTGGCGGCGCGACGAGCAGTCCATCCGCCGAGTCGACGACAGGTTCTTCCGGGTGGTGGCGGTGTCCGTCGAGGGCGCGGGCCGTGAGGTCGTCGGCTGGACCCAGCCGATCATCGAACCGGTGGGTCCCGGGATCGTCGGCTTCGCCCACCGCGTGTTCGACGGCGTCCCGCACGTCCTCGTGCACGGGCGCGTCGAGGGCGGCTTCCTCGACACCGCCGAACTCGCGCCGACCGTGCAGTGCGTTCCGGCGAACTACGTCCATCTGGCGGCGGAGCACCGCCCGCCCTTCCTCGACCTGATGCTGAACGCGTCCCCTGACCGCGTCCGCTACTCGGCGATCCACTCCGAGGAGGGCGGCCGGTTCCTCAACGCCGAGAGCCGCTACCTGATCGTCGAGACCGACGAGGCCACGACGCCCGCCCAGGCGCCCCCGGGATTCCACTGGGTCACCCCGGGCCAGCTGAACTGGCTCGCCGGGCACAGCCGCTACGTCAACGTGCAGGCCAGGACCCTGCTCGCCGTCCTCAACACCAGCGCGGCCAGCCGCGCCCACCTGTACGTGTGAGTCCGGAAACAGCACAAGGCCCTGTTCGGTGGATCGTCCACCGAACAGGGCCTGAGAACGAAATGCGCTTACCGGGTCCCGGCGAGCCGAGAGGTCATCGGGGTCCACTTCTTGGGGTTGATACGCCAGTCCACCGGCTCCTGCTTGGTGACGACATTGACGCGGTTCCAGAGATTGACCAGACCGATGTGGAGAACCACGGCGCCGAGCTCCTGCTCGCTGAAGTGCTTGGCGGCCTCGTCCCAGACCTCGTCCGGCACCGGGTCCACCTGGTCGTTGATGCGCGTGGCGGCCTCGGCCAGCGCCAGCACCGAGCGCTCGGCGTCGGTGAAGCAGGTCTGCTCCCGCCAGGTCGCCACCAGGGGGAGGCGGTAGTCCTCTTCCCCCGCCTCCTCGAATTCGCGCTTCTTCACGGGGATCTGGACCGGACGGCCGTTGATCTGACTCACCCGCAGATGGATGAGCACAAGCGTCTGCAACGGCACACCGACATTGTTGATGGCCCTGACCAGCGCGCGCATGGGCGGCAGAACATCGGGTACAACCAGAGACGGGTTAGGCATCCGTGGCGACATCTGTAATTCTCCTTCAGATTGGGATCAGATATCAGCTTGCCCGCAGGGCAGCCTTTTCTCAAGTTTGTGAATTTCGGCGGCTAGCTGATTTTCGGAAACTCGGCGGCTTGGGCGAGTGCTTGATGAAGTCGTTTGTCGGCCGTTTGCCCGGCTTCCCATTGCACGCCGATCGCGAAGGGGTGATCCGTGACTTCGATGGCCTCGACGGTCCCGTCCTGCGCCCAGCCGGTGGCGGTGAGGCCGGCGCCGAGCCGGTTGACGGCCTGGTGATGATGACAGGCCGATTCCGGCTCGTCCTCATCGAGGACGCCGGCGATCCGGCTGCCCGACTGGAGCTTCAACCGGTGGTGGCCGAGCTCGAAGGACGGCGTTCGCGGACGGTGGCCGTCGTGGCCCGTGACGTCCGGCAGGTGCTGGTGGAGGGTGCCTCCGTGCAGCACGTTGAGCAGTTGCATACCGCGGCAGATGGCCAGGACGGGCAGCTGGACGTCGAGTGCCGCCCGGACCAGCGCCAGTTCGGCGCGGTCGGCGTCCGGGCTCATCGCCCGGGTCACCGGGTGCGTGGCCTCGCCGTACAGCCCCGGATCCAGATCGGGGCCGCCCGGGATCAGCAGGCCGTCGAGCCGGTCGACCAGACGTTCGACGCCGGGCAGCAGCGGAAGCAGCAGGGGCGTGCAGCCCGCCGCGGACAGGAAGGCCACGTGCGACTGGAGCGCGAGGCTGACGACCAAGTCGCTGCCCTGGAGCGTGACCGGCGCGGTCCGCGCGCAGATCCCGATCACCGGCCGCCCGGCGCTCGCCGGATCATTCACGACTGAATTCATGACCACCCTCATGGGTTTCCGGGTTCAACTGAGGAAAACACGCACATGAAACAACCCGCTTCCGCGGACAGTCATCGCCGTCAAAATAGCCATGTGCGTGAAGCGGAGGCCATCGTTCAGAACCCGGCAGGCCGGCACCTACTGAACGGAATCACACTCCTGGTACCAAGGTGGGTGGGAAGCATTTCATCCCCCGTAAGTCTCTCGCAGCCCATTCAACTGAGGTAACTATGATCGAGGCCAAGAACCTCACGAAACGCTACGGCGACAAGACCGCGGTGAACGATCTGTCGTTCACTGTGGAGCCCGGCCGGGTCACCGGCTTCCTGGGCCCCAACGGCGCGGGCAAGTCCACCACCATGCGACTGCTGCTGGGACTCGACCGGCCCGACGGCGGCGAGGCCACCGTCAACGGCGTGCGCTACCACGATCTCGCGCAGCCCATGCGGGTGGTCGGCGCGCTCCTTGAGGCGCGCGCCGTCCACACCGGCCGCAGCGCCCACGACCACCTGCTCTGCCTCGCCCAGACCCAGGGCTTCGGCAAGCGCAGGGTCAAGGAGGTCATCGAGCAGGTCGGCCTGGCTTCGGTGGCCCGCAAGCGGGCGGGCGGCTTCTCGCTCGGCATGGGGCAGCGACTCGGCATCGCCGCCGCGCTGCTGGGCGACCCGGCGGCGCTGATCCTGGACGAACCGGTCAACGGTCTCGACCCCGAGGGCATCCTCTGGATCCGGAACCTGATGAAGTCGCTCGCGGCGGAGGGCCGCGCCGTCTTCGTCTCGAGCCATCTGATGAACGAGATGGCCGTCACCGCCGAGCACCTCATCGTCATCGGCCGCGGCCGGCTGGTCGCCGACTGCTCCACCGAGGAGTTCATCGAGCGCAGCACCGAGCAGTCCGTCCTGGTCAAGACCCCCGACCGGGAACAGCTCGCCGAGCTGCTGAAGGCCGAGGGCGCCACCGTCACCGACGCCGACGAGGGCGACCTCGACGTCACCGGGCTCGACGCCCCCCGCATCGCCGAGCTCGCCGCCGCCGGCGGCCTGGTCCTGCACGAGCTCGCGACCCGACGCGGATCGCTCGAGGAAGCCTTCATGGAACTGACCAAGGACGCCGTCGAATACGACGCCGGCGTACCCACCTCCGGAGGTGTGAAGTGACCGCCGCGACCGCCCCCGCGTCCGTGTCCGTCGCCGAGGCGTACAAGCCGACCTTCGGGCGGCTGATGCTCTCGGAGTGGACCAAGATCCGTTCCGTCCGCTCCACGATCTGGTCGCTCGCCATCCTGGTCGTGGTCACCCTGGTCTTCACCGCGGTGTTCATGCAGATGGGTATCGCCAACTGGGACAAGAGCGACCCGTCCCAGCAGGCCACCATGAGGCTCGATCCGACCGGCACCATCCTGGGCAGCGGCATCCTGCTCAGCCAGCTCGCGGTCTGCGTGCTGGGGGCGATGGTCATCGCCTCCGAGTACTCCACCGGCATGATCCGCGCCAGCCTGCTCGCGGTGCCCAAGCGGGTGCCGGTGCTGGCGGCCAAGGGCGCGGTCTTCGGGCTGCTGGTCCTGGCGGTGGGTGAGCTGACGGCGTTCTCCTCCTTCTTCATCGGCGCGCCGATCCTGCACAGCAAGGCGCCGGTCGCGATCGGCGACCCGGGCGTGCTGCGGGCTGTCGTCGGCTGCGGTCTCTACCTGTCCCTGCTCGGCCTGTTCGCACTCGCCCTCGGCGCGATCATCCGGCACACGGCGGCGAGCATCACCGGCGTCATCGCCTTCGTCCTGGTGCTCGCGCCGATGACCAGGCTCCTGCCCGGCAGCGTGGGCAAGCACATCCACGGCTACCTCCCCACGGAGGCCGGGTTCCTGATCACCCAGCAGCACTCCCGCGGGGGCGACGTGCTGGGGCCGTGGCAGGGCCTCGGAGTGCTCGCACTCTGGACGGCCGTCCTGCTGGCCATCGCGGCGGTGCTGCTGCGACGCAGGGACGCCTGACCTCCGCGCCCACCGCGGGCGTCCGCCGGATCGGCGGGCACCCGCGGTGTTGTGTTTCCAGGGAGCGTCCACCTGCCCTCGACTACAGCTAAAGACCCTCCTGCGACGCTCATTGACAGCCGCAGCAGAGAGGGAGTGAACGGAATGGCTCAGAGCAGTGGGCAAGCCGTCTTGATAACGAGTGCATTCAGTCCCGTCAGGACGGAGAGCGCCGAATCATCGACCCGCAGCGAATTCGATCTGAAGAATTTCGAGACACTGCCGGCACGCGATGTCCCCGTCAACGCGCTGTCTCCCGGAGTATCCCTGCGCCAGGGCGGAACGGACGCCGCTCACATCCAGCTTCTCATCGACGCAGCAGGCTCGGCGGAATTGCCGCCCATTCTCGTCCAGATGGACGGCTATCGCATCATCGACGGGCTGCACCGGCTGGAGGCCGCCAGGCTCCGTGGCGACGACAGCATCAAGGCGCGCTTCCTCGACTGCTCGAATTCCGAGGCGCTCGTCATCGCCATGAAGGCGAATGGCGCGCACGGACTGCCGCTGTCGAAGGCCGACCGCGTGTCCGGAGCCCAGCGTGTCCTGAGCTCCCACCCCGACTGGTCCGACCGCGCCATCGCCGGGATCACCGGGCTGAGCGCGAAGACGATCGCGTCGCTGCGCGACCGGTCGGCGGACGGAGCCCCGCTCGAGGGCAAGCGCATCGGCCGGGACGGAAGGCGGCGTCCGGTGGACGCGGGCGAGGGCAGGCGGCGCGCCGCCGAGTACATCGCCGCCCATCCGAACGCCCCGCTCCGTCAGGTCGCCAAGGAGACCGACGTGTCGCTCGGCACCGTCCACGATGTGAGTGCGCGGCTCCGGCGCGGCGACACCCCCGAGCGGGACGGACGCCAGACACCCGCCGCACTGCCGCAGTCCGTCCGGCCCGTGCAGTCCGTGCAGTCCGTGCAGTGCATGCAGTCCCTGCGGCAGGAAACAGAGGCGACGAGGCCCGCCGGCGCGGTTCCCGGCGGCGCCACCCGTGTGCCGCTGCGGGTGGCCCCGAGCGTCGACGCCGCGCCGCCGCAACGCAGGAACCACACCGACGCGCCGCCCGCGTGGGCGACGGTGGCGGCCAAGATGGCCACCGACCCCGCCATCCGGTACACCGCGGGCGGCAGGGAGTTCCTCCGCTGGATGCAGCTGCACGCCACCGACCCCAACGAAGACTGGCGGGAGCTCATCGACGCCGTCCCGCCGCACTGGCTCGGCGTCATCGCCCCGATCGCCGAGCGCATCGGCAGGGAGTGGAGCCTGCTCGCCGAGCAACTCAAGACCAAGCAGGAAATGGTGCCGTGATCCACCGCCCTCACGACCGTGACGGCACCGGTGCCGCGGACGCCACCCGGAGGTGGCCTGCGGCCTGGCGCCGTCCGGCGGGATCCGGACTCGGGGCGACGGAGGCGCAGCCGGGGTGTGCCATGACGGTGGCCGGGGGTTCGAGCTCGGGCAGCGCGAGCAGAACCGGCGGGTCGGCCGGCCGAATCGGGCGCAGACGCACCGCCGCGCTCGTGACGCCGTCAGCGGTCACGGACACGGTCATCGAGCCGTGCCCCCCGACGAGCGAGGTCCGCCGGGCCGCCGGATCGGGCCCGATGCCGTCGGCCACCGCCACCGCGAGCAGGTGCCAGCCCCCTTCGGGAACGTTCTTCAGCGAGTAGCAGGACGGACGGCCGCTCGGCACGTCGACGACGATCGAGGCGACGGACGGATGCTGGACGATGGGCGTGCGGAAGGCGCCCAGGTACACGCGCGCGTTCCCGTGGCCCTCCGGCAGACTGATCGTCCCCGCGACCATGCCGCATCCCGACCGCGAGCTCGGCTCCGGTCCTGGCAGCCCGTCCCCCCCGTCCCGCGACAGCCGGCGGAACCGGCTGGGAGACACTCCGACACTGGCCGTGAAGGAGTTGGTGAACGAACCGAGGCTGTTGTATCCGACCGCGAAGGATATCTCGGTGATACTCATCGAGGTGCTCTCAATCAGCCGCTTGGCCTGCTGAATGCGGATCGCGGCCAGGAATCTGCCGGGAGTGAGCCCAGTCTCCTCTTTGAACAGCCGTGTGAAATAGAAGCGGCTGAGCAGAGCGCTTTCGGCGATCTCCGTGAGAGTCAGCGGCTCGCCGTAACGCTCCCGAATGCACTCGATCGCCCTTTCTACTGCGTTATCCATACGCACCTCACTACGTCTCGAACCACGCAGCAGTGTGACCCGCGAAGATCGCGCTTAACTCGAGTAACGCTAGTGCTCTGAACACATAGGTCACCGGATGGGCGATAATGCGCTGAAGCCTGTGGGATGGTGGCGGACATCCGGTGCAGCGTGGGGAAGCGTGGTGGCGGGGCTGGTCAAGGTACGGAGACTGACCGACCAGGAGGGCCGGCCCGACCTGAGGCTGCTGACAGGGCCGGCTCCGTGCCACCCACCTGACGGCCATCCACCGACGGCCATCCACCGACGGCCGATCAGCGTCGGGGCGGTTGCGGTGATCCCTCCCGGATCTCGTCACCGCTGTGTCACAGGTCGGCGGCGAGGCGAACCCGTTGGCCGCCGGCTCTGTCTGCATGGGCGAGGGCCGGCGTGGACCGGCCTCTGTGCGAGACGAATTCGGGGGACGACATGCAGTACGGGAACGGCATCCGCAGATCCGTGATGGTGATGGTCGCGGCCTCAGCCGCGCTGATGGTGACCGGGTGCCAGCCCGACGGCGGCGGGTCGGGGGCGGCCGGGTCGCCCTCGGGTACGCCGAGCGCCTCGGAAACCCGTTCCGGTTCACCGGGCTCCGCCACCTCGCAGCCCGCCAAGGACACGGCATCAACAGCGCCCGCAACCACCGCCGCCCCTTCCGGATCCGGATCGTCGGGCGACACCGCCAGGACCTGCGCCGGCACCAGCCTGGACGTGGCCGCGTATCAGGCCGCCGTTCGCCCCGACGGCACGGGAACCGGAGCGGCGGTCATCGAGTTCACCAACGTCTCCGGGCAGCCGTGCCTCCTGAGCGGTCACCCGTCGGTGGCGGGCGCCGGCAATGGTTCCCCGGAGCACAACTCTCCGCTGTCGGTGACACCCAGCGGCGCGGAGTCGCCGGTGCGGGTGGCCCCGGGCGGCAAGGCGTGGGTGAAGCTGACCTTCGTCCAGGTCCAGGGCGAGGCCGACGGCTACTGCGAGTCCGGCTCACATCCGGTGGTGTACCCCACGCTGGTGGTCGGCCTGCCGGGGGCGGGATCACACCAAGTCGCGCTGGATGACGGCCAGTTCGCCGAGTGCGACAACAAGGTGACCGTCACCGCGGTGTCAGCGGCCAAGCCTTCCTGACCCCGGAGGCCCTCGGCTCGAGTCAGTGCCCGAGACCACGTCGACGGCCGGTCGGCGGTGGGCGGCGAAGAGTTCGGGGGCGGCAGCGGTGCCGCGGGCACGGAGGGCGGCGACGAGCTCGCGGTGCTCCTCGGGACACGGGCGAGGCAGCCCTCCGTGCTGTGGGTGATCCAGGCCGGCAGGAACAGGTGGACCTGGCAGCGGACGGTTTCCCACGCCTGCGCGAGGCGCTGACGCCGGGCGGCGGCGAAGACGGTGTCCTGGAAGGCGATGCCCAGGCGCACCACCTCGTGTCCGCCCGCGGCACGCGCCGCGCAAACCCGCCCGGCCTCGTATTCCTCCGCGGCACGCGCCGGGACGACCCGCCCGGCCCCGCGTCCGTCCGCGGCACGCGCGCCGAAGACCCCTCCGGCCCCGTATTCCTCCGCGGCACGCGCCGCGACGACCTCTCCGGCCCCGCATCCGTCCGCAGCACGCGCCCCGACGACCCGCCCGGCCCCGTGTCCGTCCGCAGCACGCGCGCACCCGCCCGGCACCGCGCATCAGACCCGCCGTCTCCCCCTCCTGCAGCAGAGGTCGGCGAAAACCAGCCTGGGGCTGCCGCCCCGCACCCTGGAATTCCCGCCCGAGCGAGTGATACCTTCCCGAAGGAATGTTTTTCACGAGGGGGAGGTCTGACTGATGAGTCTTGCCGTGACTGAGGGAGTAGGGGCCGGGGGCGGGGTGCGTCGGCCGCCGTATCTGGTGTTCTGTGATGTCGACGAGACGCTGATCGACTGCAAGAGCATGTTCGAGTTCCTGCGGTTTCAGCTGGTGCGGCGGCAGGGAGCGGACGGGGAGGCGCGGTATCAGCGGATCGCCGGGGAGTTGCGGCGGCAGTCGGCCGACGGGGCGCCCCGGGAGAGCGTCAATCGGGCGTACTACCGCGCCTACGCCGGCCAGAGCGTGGCCGAGATGACCGCGCTGGGTCGGGAGTGGTTCGCGCTCAGCTCCGCCGACCCGGGCTTCTTCATCCGGGACACCGTGGCCGAGCTGGAGCGTCATCGGGCCGCCGGGGCGCAGATCGTCCTCGTCTCGGGGTCCTTCCTGCCCTGTCTGGCCCCCGTCGCCGAGCGGGTGGGGGCTGATCACGTGCTGTGCACCTCTCCCGGCGTCGAGAACGGGCACTACACCGGTGACGTGACCGAGCCGGTCATCGGCGAGGGCAAGCGGGCCGTGGCGCTGCGGATGCTCGCCGAGCACCCCTGGGTCAACCCGCGGGACTGCTTCGCCTACGGCGACCACCCCTCCGACTTTCCGCTGCTCGACTGCGTCGGCAACCCGCGCGGCGTCGGCGACGACCCCGCCGTACGGGCGTATCTGGACCGGCGCCGGGAGCAGACCGCGAGCGCCGACTCCGGTTGCGCGCTGGCCTGTTGGTCCATGGGTCATGACGAGCTCTCCGGGGCCTGCTCCGGCAACTGCGCCCTGCCCCTCGATTAGGAACTCCCCCCGTACGAGTTGAGGGACGGTCGCCCTTTCCGGGTCGCCGTCCCTCAACTCGTATGCGGGGGTGGGAGGTTCGTGGTGTGCTCGCGCGCTCAGTCGATGCTCCGGCAGATGTGGGGTTCCAGTACCTCGTCGTCGGTGTCCCCCGCCAGGCGCAGAACGGGCGCCTTCGCTCCGGGGCTCGTATCTATCAGGTACCAGCTGCCGTCGCGCTGGACCGAGGCGAGCGTGCCGTTGGCCAGGACGTACAGCCTGGGGGCGGCCGTCAGGGGTGTCATCGGTGCGGTGTCCAGGATGGTCATCTCGGTTCCTCCATGGGTGGGTTGGGGCTGAGCCGGTGCGTCGTGCTCCCGCCGCCGAGCCTGTCTCCTTCAGCGCGCTCCCGCCAGCGCAGGCTCACGGTGTGCCGCGGACGGTGTCCGCAGCCCGGCGGCGGCCTGCGCGCTGTGCCGGGCGGGCCGGGCGTGCCGCGTCGGTGCCCACCGCAGCAGGGTCGAGCCGACCGACATGCCCCCGCCGAACGCCGAGAGGACCGTCACATCCCCCTCGGTGAACAGACCGCGCCGGTGCGCCAGGTCCAGGGTGATGGGCACCGAGGCCGCACCGGTGTTGCCGTAGTGGGCGAGGGCGAGGTGCATGCGGGCGGCGTCCAGGCCGAGGTCGGGCCAGACCTCGGCGAGCATCACACCGTTGGCCTGGTGGGGGACGAAGTGGCGGACCTCGCGGCCGCCCACGGCGGCCGTGGCGAGGAGTTCGTGGATCGCGCCGGGCAGGTTCTCGTGCACGAAGCCGCGCACGCCTCGGCCGTCCATCGTGAAGTAGTGGGCGCCCTCCTCCAGGGTGGCCGCCGAGGCCGGGCGCCTGCTGCCGCCCGCCGGGACGCTGATCAGCCGGTGCTGGTCGCCGCGCGTGGTCAGGTTCGTCACCATGCCGCCGAGCCGGGACGGCACCGGACCGAGGACCACGGCGCCCGCGCCGTCACCGAACAGGATCGCCGTCTTGCGGTCGGCCCGGTCCAGGATGCGGGAGTAGATGTCCGCGCCGATCACCAGGGCGTACGGGCCCTTCGCCCCCTTCCCGTCGTCGCGGGCCGGCTCCGCTCGCAGCATCCGTTCCGCCGCCGTCATCGCGAACATGAAGCCGCTGCACACGGAGTTGACGTCGAACGCCGCGGCTCGGGTCGCGCCGATCAGGCCCTGGACGATGGCGGCGGTGGCGGGTTGCGGGTGGTCGGGGGTCGAGGTGGCGACGACGACGTACGCGACCTCCTGCGGCGTCAAGCCCGCCTGTTCCAGGGCTTGCTGGGCCGCCCTCGCCGCGAGGTCCGACGTGGCCTCGTGGGGTGCGGCGCGGCGGCGCTGTCGTATGCCGGTCTTGTGCTCGATCCATTCCGCGCTCACCCCGGCCTCGGCGCCTACCTCGGCGTTGTCGACGACGGTGGCGGGCAGATACGAACCGGTGCTGATGATTCCGATGGTGGTCATGGTCGAACTCCTTGTCGGGGAAGGGCGGTCAGGACGAGGACGCCGGGATCGTCGTGAACTCCAGGAAGCTCGGGCCCTTCAGCTTCAGCTGGGCGTGGATGTCGCCGCCGAGTCCGAAGTGGCCGATCGCGCCGCCGTAGTTCTGCTGGTAGCTCATCCACAGCACCACCACGTTGATCACCCGGTTCGAGCCCGGGGTGCCTGCCGCCGGAAACGGGTTGGGGAGCGTGGCCCGGTAGTGCGCCATCCCGTTGCTGTCGCTGATGAAGGCGTTGGGCACGCCGAGCGGTCCGGGGCGGGTCGGGCCCGCCGGGTCGAGGTCGTGCTCGCGCAGGGACATGACCGTGTAGAGGCTGTCCGGGATCAGGCCGGTGAAGGCGAACTTGAAGTCGGCGGCGCGCCGGTGGGCCGGTACATGGACCTCGAGCTGGGCGCGGGCCTTGACCCACTGGCCGAGCATGATGGGCGCGCGCACCTTGGGTCCGTCCTCCTCGCGCAGGTCCGGGATCGGCGCGCCGTGCAGCGGATAGCTCGGGCGCCTGACCTCGTGTGCGTCGGGACGCTGCTCCGGGGCGAAGAGCATCGGGTAGTTGTTGCACGGCAGAGGGAGAGGGAGGGTGTGGAGCTGGGTCTCGGAGTCGGCCGACGTGGGGTCCGCGCAGTCGAGCTCGCGGAGGATGTCGTACGGCAGGTTCTGGCCGAGCGGCGGCAGCGGGCTGCCCGGGGAGACCACCGCGCTCCCCCACTCGGAGACGGTGGCGCCGTCGGGGCCGGGGCGGTTGATCCGCCCGATGACGACGAAGTCACCGTTCTCGTCGACTATTTCGCTCGGCGGGTACAGCGGGCCCTGGGTGGTGACGCTCAGGTCGTAGGTCCGGGTCATCGCGGTGGCGGGGGCCACCTCGGACGTGATGGTCATGTCCGCACTCCTTGTCCTTATGTAGGTGCCGGTACGGCCCATACGCGGGTGCCGGTACGAACGGCCGGCCGCGGGACGCCTTACGAGGGGTCCCGCGACCGGCCGCGGGGCGGGCGGGCCCAAGGGCCCGGCAGGGGATCAGGCAGCGGTGACGCGCTCGTAGATGCGGGTGTACAGGCCGTTGTCGCCTCCGGTGATGTAGGTGTCGCCCGCCTCGCGGACGATCTGCTGGTAACGCGGGGAGGTGAAGGCCTCCATGTATTTCGCGGGGTCGGCGTTGAAGCCGGACACGAACATCACGCCGGGCTCGGTGCTGGCCAGCGAGTGGAACGCCTGGAAGCTCTCGACCTCGGCGGAGGTGCGCACGACGTCGAAGATGGTCTCCTCGCGCCAGGCGCGGTACTGGCGGTAGACGCGCGGCACGACCTCGACGTGGCGCATCTGCACGTACCGGGTGTCGGGCAGGGCGCCGGCGGCCGGCTTGGGCGCCTCGACGAACTGCAGGAACTGGCGGCGGAAGTCACCCTCGCCCAGCGGGCCGACGGCCTCCCACAGCTTCCACCAGTCGGCGCGCAGCTTCTCCATCTGCTCGAAGCCATCCAGCGGCGCGAGCTCCAGGACGGAGTTGCTCTCCAGACCGCGGTAGAGGATCCGGCCCGCGAAGCCGGACGCGTCGTTGTGCTGCTGCCAGGCCTCGGCGACGGCGTCGAGCTGCTCGGGCTTGGCGAAGAGCTCGGTGGCGGTGATCAGGGCGGCGGACATGACGGTCTCCTTGAGGTGTGTGGTGATCGGTGAAAGGGGCGATACGAAGCGGTAGTTGACGAAGGTTGCTCAGGCTCCGACGAGCACCGGCGCGTCGACCGGCACGGCGGCCGAGTCCGTCCGTACCGCGTGCTCCACCGCGAACCGCGCCCGGCGGTGCTCCTTGGCCTCGATGACCCGCGCGTCGAAGGCGGTGTACGTGACGGTGGTGACCGAGGCCCGGCGGCCGGCCTGGTGGACGCTGATCTCCGCGGCGAAGGAGAGCCGGCCGGGGTTGTCCGTCTCGGCCCTGAGCGTGCGGTACTCGATCGTGGCGTCGAGCGGGAAGAGGAAGTTCTCGAAGTCGGTGTTCATCGACTCGATGACGTAGTAGTACGACCTCTCCAGGTGCCGGGAGGCGTGGTAGCGCTCGCTGACGGCGAGGAACATCTGCCGGGCGGTCTCCACGGCCACCATGCCCTGGACGTGCTCGCCGGTCTGGTGGTCGATCAGCAGCTCGTTGTCGTTGTGGACGCGCAGGTTCGCCGTGAAGAGCGTCTCCTCCGCGCGCCGCAGGTCGGCTATCAGGGTGTTGCTACTGCGGTGTTTGTGCGCCTCGCCGCGGGCCGCGAGCAGCGGTTCCTCGTAGTGGAAGTCGAGCCGCGAGGCGAGACCGAGCAGCAGGGCCTGCTCGTACACCACCTCCCAGGCGTCGGCGGTGACGCCCTGTCCGGCCCGGACCTGGATCGGCTGGGCGTCCCACGAGTACACCCCCAGCCGCATTTCCTCGATGAACTGCGTGACGGTGAGTACGTCCTCTTGCGCGGCGAATCCGACAAAACGGTCACCGACGATCAGCAGGGTCCGGGTGGTGGCTGACATGTGGATCTCCTTGATGGGGCGGTCCTCACCGAGGGAGGTGTGCCGCGGGCGGGAGGAGCAGGTGCAGCTGTCACTGACTGACGTACGAGGCCTGCCGCGGAGCGGGGAGCTGAACTGCCGTTCCCAGCACCGGATTTCCGGGGCGGCGGGGCCGATGTGAAGAACCGTAGAGGAGTACCGGCGTGGATGCAACCATCTAGTTGGTTTTTCTGCGGACACCGAGAACTATCCAGTTGGTTTTGCTCTGGACTAGGCTCGCCCCATGGCAGAAACACCCAAGGGACAGCAGACGCGCGAGAAGCTCCTGGAAGCCGCCGAGGCCGAGTTCTCCGAGCACGGGCTCGCCGGTGCGCGCGTGGACCGGATCGCCGAGCGCTCCGGCGTGAACAAGCAGCGCATCTACGCCTACTTCGGCAACAAGGAAGCCCTGTTCGCGGCCGTCATGACCCGCGTGTACGCGCACATGTCCGAGGTCGTCCCCATCCCCACCACGGAGGAGGGGCTGCGCGCCTACGTGGGCGAGGTCTTCGACTACCACCGCGAGTCCGACCTGGTCCGACTGCTCGCCTGGGAGGGTCTGCACTACCGCGACCGCCCGATCCCGGACGAGAAGGAACGCGAGGCGTACTACGTCCACAAGACCGTCGCGCTCAGCATCGCGCTCGGCATCGACGACCCCACGGCGGCCGCCCGGGTGCTCATCGCCCTCGTCGGCCTCGCGTCCTGGGCGTTCATCGTGCCCCAGCAGCGCCGGCTGATGCTGGGCCCGGACGGCGACACCGAGTCCGGCTGGGCACTGCTGCGTGCCAGCATCGTGGCGCACGGCCACTCCATCATCGACAACGTGCTGGAGGGGTCCGTCTGAGCGGACAATTCGCGGTCCCTTGAGGGGAGTTCGGCATGGCCGGCCTCCCCTTTTTCATGCCTCCACCTGCGCGTCCCGACAGAAAACCAACTAGATGGTTGCGCGCGCTCCGAGATCCCGCTACCTTCTTCATCACCAGGCCGGACGCGCTCATCAGTCCACCGGAGCAGTCCAGCGGCCCCCTCAACTCCGGCTGCCTGTACGCCTGTTGCCCACACGCCACCGACCGGGACCGACCCCGGGAATGTGAGGACACCGTGGAAACCAACGCCCCCGTCATCGCCGTCAGCGGCGCCACCGGCGGCATGGGCACGGCCGTGGTCGAGGAGCTCGCCCGGTCCGACGCCACCGTGGCGCTGCTCGGCCGGGACGCCGCCCGCCTCGAGCGCACCCGGCAGCTGATCGACGCCCGCACCGGCGGCGCGGGCCGCCTGGTGACCTACGAGACCGACATCAACGACGCCGCCGCGGTGGACGCCACCGTCGCCGGCCTGGTCGCCGAACTCGGCCGGGTGGACGCCCTGGTGCACACCGCCGGTGATGGTCCGCTGGCCCCGCTGGCGGAGACCACCGACGAGATGTGGCAGGCCACCTTCAACGGCAAGCTGATGGGAGCGGTCCGCCTCACCCGGGCGGTCGCCGGTCCCATGGCCGAGGCCGGGGGCGGATCGGTCGTCCTGGTCAGCGGTGTCTTCCGCAAGGATCCCGACCCGCTCTTCCCGGTGAACAGCGCGGTCAACGCCGCCCTCGCGACCTTCGCCAAGGCCGTCTCCAAGGACCTCGGGCGCTCCGGGATCCGGGTCAACGTGGTCGACCCCGGTGCCGTGCGCACCCCGCTGTGGGACGAGATCGCCAAGACGCTCGGCGACCGGACCGGCGCCACCGCCGACGAGGTCACCGCCTCGGTGGCCGCCGGGACCCCGCTCGGCACGCTCGCCGAGCCGCAGGACGTGGCGCGGCTCGTCGCCTTCCTGCTCTCCCCCGCCGCCCGGCACATCGCGGGCGCGGCGATCACCCTCGACGGTGGGGCCTCGGCCGGCCTGTAGCGGGCCCGGTCCTTCTCCTTTCCGCAACTCAACTGCCGCACGACACAAGGAGCTTCGCCATGCCCATCCTCTCCATGACCACATGGCCCAACCAGACCGACGAGAAGTGCCAGGAGCTCATCGAGGAGCTGACGCAGACGGTGCACCGCGTGATCGGCGCACCCCTCGACAAGATCACGGTCTACATCAACGAGATTCCGCAGAACCGCTGGGGCGAGGGCGGGGTCATCGGCACCAACCCGGAGTTCGCCGAGCTCAGCCGCCGCAGGGCCGCGCCCGCCGACGCCTGACCGCCCCTCACCCTTCCCCCCGATTCCCCCCATCCCCCCATCCCCCCACCAACTCGCCCTCGCACAAGGAGAGTTCCCATGGCCATCCTCACCCGGGCCCCGCGGACCGACCGGACTCCGGTCGCCCCGGCCGGCGAACCGCCCGCCCCCCGCCGCTCGTCCACCACCACCGTCCTCGCGGCGGCCCTGCTCGCCTTCTTCGTCATCTCCCTCGACGGCTCGGTCGTCAACGTCGCCCTGCCCGCCATCTCGGACAACCTGCGCGGCTCCATGGCCGACCTGCAGTGGATCGTCGACGGCTACACCCTGATGTTCGCGGCCTTCATGCTGTCCGCCGGTACGTTCTCGGACCGGATCGGTGCCAGCAGGGCGTACGCCTGGGGTCTGGCCGCGTTCACCGTGGCCTCGCTGGCCTGCGGCCTGGCACCGAACCTGGGCACGCTGATCGGCGCCCGGATGGTGCAGGGCGGCGCCGCGGCGCTGATGGTGCCGGCCTCGCTCGCGCTGATCCGGCAGACCTACACCGACCCCGGCAAGCGGGCGCGGGCCATCGCGATCTGGACGGCGGCCGGTTCCGTGGCGGTCGCCGTGGGTCCGGTGGTCGGCGGCATGCTCACCAGCGGTCTGAGCTGGCGTGCCGTGTTCTACCTGAACCTGCCGGTGGGCGCGATCGGTCTCGCCCTGCTGACCCGGATCGCTCCCTCGCCGCGCCGTGCGGCCCCGGTCGACCTGCTGGGCCAGCTCTCCGTGGTGGTGTCCCTGGCCGGACTGACGTACGCCGTGATCGAGGGCGGACGTGAGGGCTGGGGCAGCGCGGGCGTGCTCGGCACGCTGGTGGTGGCCGCCGTCGCCGTCGCCGTCTTTGTCCTCACCCAGTCGCGCTCCAAGCAGCCGATGGTGCCGCTGAGCATCTTCAAGTCCCGCACGGTGCTGGTCTGCCTGGCGGCCGGGTTCAGCATCAACGCGGTGTTCTACGGTGCCATCTTCCTGCTCGGCATGTACTTCCAGCAGGTGCGGGGCGCCTCCCCGGTCAGCGCGGGCGCGATGTTCATTCCGATGTGCGCGCTGATCTCCATCGTCAACATGGCGGGTGTCAAGCTGGCCGCACGCAAGGGTGCCCGGGTGCCGATGGCGATCGGCCAGCTGATCATGGCCGGCGGTTCGCTGCTGATGCTCACCGTCACCCCGCACACCTCGTTCTGGATCCCGGTCCTGCTGCTCGTCCCGATCGGCCTGGGCGGCGGGCTCGCCGTACCGTCGCTGACCGCGGCGATCCTGGAGAACATCGACGCCGAGCGGGCGGGCACCGCGGCCGCGGTCCTCAACACCTTCCGCCAGGTGGGCAGTTGCCTCGCGGTGGCGGCGTTCGGCGCCCTGATCGCCGACACGTCCCACTTCCAGCACGGCATGGACACCAGCTTCGTCATCAGCGTCGCGATGCTCCTCGTGACGGCCGTCGCCACGGCACTCCTGCTGCCGCGGCTCACCCACCGGTCGGGCGACTAGGCAGGTCACGGCGGTGCCACCGCCACGACTCCTTCACCCACCGCGCGAAGGCCCCGGCCCGGACTCCCCTCCGGCCGGGGCCTTCGCGCACGCCGGTGCGCGTGCCGCGTCGGCTCGTGCCGGCGGGTCCGCCCGGCAAAGACCAGATAAAATACCTTCACGAAGGAATCTAAATCGCGCATGATGGACGCACGCTCACCGCCGACCCATCGGAGGCAGGCCCAGGCATGACCGTCATAGAAGAGCGCACCGTCGCTCAACCCCCACCCACCGACACCACCCGCACCCGCCTCACCGAACTCGAGCTCATACGCCGGCTCGCGCACGAGGGCCCGGCCCCCGGCGCGAGCGCCCAGCAGCACGCGCGCGGCAAGCTCACCGCCCGCGAGCGCGTCGAACTTCTTCTGGACGAGGGCTCGTTCACCGAGATCGAGCCGCTGCGCAGGCACCGGGCCACTGGCTTCGGGCTCGAGGACAAGCGCCCGTACACGGACGGCGTGGTGACCGGCTGGGGCACCGTCCACGGCCGCACCGTCTTCACCTACGCCCATGACTTCCGCATCTTCGGCGGCGCCCTCGGCGAGGCGCACGCCGCCAAGATCCACAAGGTGATGGACCTCGCCCTCGCGTCCGGGGCGCCGCTCGTCAGCCTCAACGACGGGGCGGGTGCCCGGATCCAGGAGGGCGTCTCGGCGCTCGCGGGCTACGGCGGCATCTTCACCCGCAATGTCGCGGCGTCCGGGGTGATCCCGCAGATCAGCGTGATGCTGGGCCCGTGCGCGGGCGGTGCGGCCTACTCCCCGGCGCTGACCGACTTCGTGTTCATGGTGCGCGGCATCTCCCAGATGTTCATCACCGGACCCGACGTCGTCCAGGCGGTGACGGGCGAGCAGGTCACCCACAACGGACTCGGCGGCGCCGATGTGCACGCCACCGTCTCCGGGGTCGCCGCCGCGGCTTACGACGACGAGGCCGCCTGCCTGGAGGACGTACGGCATCTGCTGTCGCTGCTGCCGCCCAACAACCGCGAACTGCCGCCCCGTGCGGAACCGTTCGACGATCCCGGGCGGCGCTGCGACGCCCTGCTCGACCTGGTGCCGGCCGAGCCGAACCAGGCGTACGACATGCATCGCGTGGTCGAGGAACTCGTCGACGACGGCGAGTACTTCGAGGTGCAGCCCACCTGGGCGGCCAACCTGATCTGCGCGCTCGCCCGGCTCGACGGCCATGTGGTGGGCGTGGTCGCCAACCAGCCCGCGGCGATGGCGGGCGTGCTGGACATCGCGGCCTCCGAGAAGGGCGCGCGCTTCGTCCAGTTCTGCGACGCCTTCAACATCCCGCTGGTGACCCTCGTCGACGTACCCGGCTTCCTGCCCGGCGTCGGCCAGGAGCACGAGGGGATCATCCGCAAGGGCGCGAAACTCCTGTACGCGTACTGCAACGCGACCGTCCCGCGGATCTCGCTGGTGCTGCGCAAGGCGTACGGCGGCGCGTACATCGTCATGGACTCCCGTTCCATCGGCGCCGATCTGGCCCTTGCCTGGCCGACCAACGAGATCGCCGTGATGGGCGCCGAGGGCGCCGCGAACGTCGTCTTCCGGCGGGAGATCGCCGCGGCGGACGACCCCGAGGCGGTACGGGCCCGCCGCATCCGGGAGTACAAGTCCGAGCTGATGCACCCCTACTACGCCGCCGAGCGGGGCCTGGTCGACGACGTGATCGACCCGCGCGACACCCGGGCCGTACTCATCCGCTCGCTCGCCATGCTCCGCGCCAAGCACGCCGACCTGCCCTCCCGCAAACACGGGAACCAGCCGATATGAGCGCCGAACCCGCCGACACCGAGGCCGCGTTGCTGCGCGTCCTGCGCGGCGCGCCCACCCCGGAGGAGCTCGCCGCCGCGACCGCGGCCCTGCTCGGCCTGATGCGCCGCGGCGTACCCGCCGGCGCTCCCGAGGACGAGTCCCCGCTCCCGGCCGGATGGGGCAGGACCGCTCACTCCGCCCACCGCGGCGCCCTCTCATGGCGCCGCTGATCCCACCCCACCGAAGGGCCACCACCATGTCCGCACCCGGATCCACCACCCACACGAAGACCTACTCCCTGGACGAGGTCGTCCGCATCAGCGGTCTCGACCCGCAGACGCTGCGCTGGTACGAGGACCAGGGGCTGATCGAGAGCGCCGAGGAGGACCCCTACGGCGAGCGCGCCTACAGCCCGCTGCACCTGCGCTGGCTGGAGTTCCTCAACCATCTGCGCAGCACCGGGATGGCGCCGGCCGAGATGAACCACTACGTGGAGCTGTACCGGGCGGGCGACTCGACCATCGCCGCCCGCCGCGAACTCCTCGAAGCGCACCGGGATGTGCTGCGCATCCAGGCCCGGGACTTCGACTCCACACTGCGCTACCTCGACTGGAAGATCGGCTTCTACCTGGAGCGCGAGGCGGCGTTGGCCCGGGCGTCCGCGGCTGCGGACGCGTCCCCCAGCGCGGCCGAGGCGTAGGCGGCGGCCACCGGCTCCAGGCGCAGGACGCCGTGCGAGGTGACGGTGTGCACGTCCCGCCACAGCCGCTGGAGTTCACCGCCGGCGTCGCGGATGTGCGCGCCGCCGGTGCGGAAGAGCCGGTCCACCGCGCCGGCCAGCAGCTCGGCGGCGACGGCGGCGTCCCGCTGGTTCCCGGCGACCAGGAGGTCCGTGACGGGTTCGGTGTCCGCGCGGCGGGCGGCCCGCTCCAGCAGCAGTCCGGCCGCGTCGATGCGGGCGGAGGCGGTGGCGAGCGTGTCACGCACCGCCGCGCTGTCGTGGTTCGGCCGGCCACTGCCGGCCGACTTGGCGGCGGCCCACTGGGACCACACCCGCAGCGCCCGGCGCGCCGCGCCCAGGGCCGGGGCGCAGAACAGGATCCCGCCGGCCAGCTGGGCGGGCGCGGTGTGGCACCGGGCATGCGCCGGGTTGTCGCTGCCGCCCATCAACTCGGCCTGGAGGAAGGAGAGGTGGTGCGGGACAACGGCGTCCCGGATCACCACCGTGTGGCTGCCGGTGCCGCGCAGCCCCGTGCTGTCCCAGGTGTCCTCGACGGTCACCTCCCGGGCGGGCACCGCGAAGACCCGTACCCGCCTGCCGTCCTCGTACGGCTCCGGGGCGGCGACCAGGACCCAGTCGGCGAAGTCGACACCGCTGACGCAGTGCCAGGTGCCCCGCAACTGCCATCCACGGGAGGTCGGTTCGGTCGATCCCCAGGGCGGCATGAGGGCTGCGGCGATGCGTATGTCGGGCGTGGCGCCCCACAGTTCACGCTGCCCTTCCTCGGGCAGCAGGGCGGCGAAGCGTCCGTGCGCGGCCCAGAGCATGGCGCACCAGGCGGCCGAGGTGCAGCCCTCCGCGAGGGCCGCGACCGCGTCGAGCACCGCGCCGAAGGTCCCCTCCGCCCCGCCCCAGCGGTGCGGCACGAAGTGCCGGGGCAGCCCGGTCCCGGTCAGCCCGGCGACCACGTCGTCCGCCAGTCTCCTTTGCCGGTCGGCCAGTCGGGCGTGCTCGGCGGCCACGCGGACGGTGTCGGTGTCGGTGTCGGTGTCGGTGTGGGGCATACGACTGCTCCTTGTCCGAAAGTGCGGGGATTCGACGTACGGAAACAGAAAAAGTGCGTTCAAGAAGGTATTCTTTTCGTGGTACCCGGGCCGCACCTCACCCACCGGAAGGGACTCGCGATGGCCAAGCAGGCGCGCTCCCGCCGCACCCATGAACTGGTTCTCGACGCGGCCGCCGCCGAGTTCGCCCGGCACGGCTACCCGCGCGCCAACCTCCAGCACGTGGCGGACCGTACGGGCCTCACCAAGGGCGCCCTTTACGGCCATTTCGCGTCCAAGGAACAGCTCGCCCTGGCGCTGACCGGGCATCTCGACGAGGTGCTGGAGAAGCTCGCCACGCAGACCGCCCCGGAGGACGGCCCGCCGCGCGAGAGGCTGCGCGCGCTGTCGTGCCGGCTTGCGGAGCGCATCGAGTCGGACGTACGGGTCAATGCCGCGCTGCGCCTTGTGCTGGACGAGGCGCACTCCGCGCCCGAGCCGCCCAGGCTCCTCGACGATCTGCGCCGCCTCGCCGGCGAGGTGGTCCAGAGCGCCAGGACCGAGGGTGCGCTGGGCGACCGGCCGCCCACCGCACCGCTCGCCGATCTCGCCACGGTGATCCTGGTGGGCGCCTACTGCACGGCCCCCGACATGGAGCGACGCGGACTGGCCGACCGGGTACGCGACCTGTGGGACACCCTGCCCGCGGACGGCGCGGACGGTCAGGCCGTACGGGAGACGACGACCCGGTGATCCAGCGCACCGCCAAGACCCTCGGCGCCGCCCCAGGTCGCCCGGCAGGTCGTGAGGACCTTGCCGCCCTGTACGGCGTCGGTGGCCAGGCGCACCGTGCCGGGGCCGGAGCCGGGACGCCGCTCGCGCACGACGAGGTCGATCGGTTCGTCGAGTTCACCGAAGGCCAGGCAGTCGACCTCCATGCCGAGCAACGAGTGCCCGGCCGACCGGCCGGTGTCCCCGGGGTTCAGCAGCAGATGGCCGAGCTGACGGAAGCCTTCGAGCGTGACCATCAGCGGGACATGGTCACTGGGGTGGTCGAAGAAGATGGGGTGCTCGACGTCGACGAGCAACTGCCAGGGCATATCAGCCCGTTCGCGCACCAGGACGCTGTCCTTGGAGCGCAGCCGGCCCACCGCCGCCGGGTGCACCCGCTCGAGGGCGCGCGGGGCGGGGCCGCGCACCGCCGCGCCGGCGGGCCTGGCACCCCGGCCGCGCAGCATCGCGTACCGCTTGTCGTCGACGGCGACGACGTGCAGGGCGCCCCGGCCGCAGGTCCGTCCGCCGACAGTGAGGATGACTTCGAGGCGCATGCCGAAGCGGTGCGGGGGGCGGTTGCCCACCCACAGCCACTGCGCCTCCAGGACCACCGGGACCGGCTCGCCGCCGATGCGCAGCGCGGCCGGGTCGGTTATCTCGAACTCCGAGCCGAAGCCGATGAAGCGGTGGGTGAGCGGGACGCCGTAGAAGGCGTGCGCGAGAAAGACGAGCGACTGCCGGATCGTCTCCATGAACAGCAGCGGATCGCTCCTGCGGTCACTGCCCGGCGAGTAGAGGGCGTGGTCGCGCGGCCACTGGGCGGCGACGAGGAAACTGTGCTCGCCGGTGCGGACGGCGTCGGTGAGGAAGACCTCGGCTATCGCGGCCCGGTGGACCATGTGGCGCGGAACGGGCTGCAGAAAGCTGAGCTCGGAGCGGTCGGACCGGCTCGCCGGTTCCTGCCCGGCGAGCCGCCCGGCGGTCGCGTCGACAGGGATGGCGCCAGGGACGGTCGCGGGTATGGCGACAGGGATGGTGGCAGGCTGATGCATGGTCTGAACCCCCAGTGAATGCATTCACGCAGACGGCAACATCGGCACGACGCTTGAGCTCATCGAGCCGTCACTTACAATACATTCCCGAAGGTATATTTCAAGGAAGATCCAAGGAAGCTCAGCGAGGATGGACACCATGGCCGCGGAAAGCAGCTCCCGGACGTCCCGGCTCACCCGGTACGCCACACCCCGCCGCAAGGACACGGGGCTCAAGCAGGAGCGCGCCGTGCGCACCCGCGGGCAGGTGCTCGACGCGGCGGCCGAGGCCTTCGCCACCCGGGGCTTTCCCGCCGTCACCGTCATGGACGTGGCCGAGCTGGCCGGCGTGACCAAGGGCGCCGTGTACTTCCACTTCGCCAACAAGGAGGCCCTCGCCCAGGCCGTGGCCGAGGAGTTCTACCACCTCCTCGGGGTGATCGGGCAGGAGGTGCAGGAGGCGGACCTGTCACCGCTCGACGCCGTCTCCCAGCTCCTGGTGCGCACGGCGCTCGCCTTCCGCGACGACACGATGGTCCAGGCGGGCGCCCGGCTGCAGATAGAGCGCTCCCTCATCGGCGCCGACCTGCCCATGCCGTACCTGGGCTACACCGAATCGCTGGTCACCTGGTTCCAACAGGCCCGTGAAGAAGGGCAGTTGCCCACCAAGACGGACCCGGACGTCACCGCCCGGGTCCTCGTCTCCGCGTTCTTCGGCGCCCAGCACATCTCCTGGGTGCTCCACGACCGCGCCGACATCGCGGAGCGCGTCCAGGAGATCCTCGACACGGTGGTGCCGCGTCCGCTGAAGTAGCGGACGTGACACGTCAGTCGGCCGCCCCCTCCTGCGGGTGCCGCGCGCCGACCAGGACCGCGAGGTTGCCCGGCGGGTGCGCGTTGTCGTGCAGCAGCTGGTGGGCGTCGCCGATGTGCTCGAAACCGTAGGTCAGTGACAGGCAGGGGTCGATGATGCCGCGGTCGATCAGCTCGGTGACCTCACGGGCCTGCCGGGCGTTGGCCGCGTGCGAGCCCTGCAGCCGCTTCTGCCGCATCCACAGGAAGCGCAGGTCCACATCGCCGTTGTAGCCGGTGCTGCCGCCGCAGATGACGACCATGCCCGCGTTGTCGCACAGGTACATCGACGTCGGGATGGTGTCGGCGCCGGAGTGTTCGAGCACCACCCGCGGTGCCCGGCGCTCGCCCAGGACCTCCCAGAAGCGGCGGCCGAAGGCGCGGGCGCCGCTCAGCCAGCGTTGCATCGCCTCCTGGTCGTCGGTGTGCGGCAGCCGCCCCCAGTGGTCGAAGTCGCGCCGGTTGATGTAGCCCTTGGCACCGAGGCGTACGCACTCCTCGCCCCGCTCGTCGCTGGAGACCACGGCGACGGGAACTCCCCCGGCCCAGCGCACCAGCTGGATGGCCATGCAGCCGAGGCCGCCGGCCCCGCCCCAGATCAGTACCGGGTCGCCGGGGCGCACCGTGTGGGGCTGCCAGCCGAACAGCTGCCGGTACGCGGTGGCCGCGGTGACCATGTAGCAGGAGGCCGCGGCCCACGACAGACGGCGGGGCTTGGGGTGGCACATGTACTCGTCGGCGACCGCGAACTGCGCGAAGGAGCCGAAGTTCTCCTCGTACCCCCACACGGTCTGCGAGGACGACGTCGCCGGGTCGGCGCCGAGCCGGATGTCCTCGGCGCTCTCGTCCCACTGGTTGCCGAGCACCACCACCTCGTCGCCCGGCTTCAGCGCGCGCACGTCCTCGCCCACCGCCCACACCACTCCGGACGCGTCGGACCCGCCGATGTGGAAGGCCTCGGTCTCTCCGCGCCGCTGCCGGGCGGCGATCACGTCGACCGGGTGGCCGAGCGCGGCCCACACGTTGTTGTAGTTGACGCCTGCCGCCATCACCTTGATCAGCACCTGGCCGCGGCCCGGCCGCGGGGTGTCGACGACCTCGGTGCGGAACGCGTCGGCGGGGCGGCCGTAGCGCTCGGGCCGGATCACGGAGGCGTGCATGAGCTGGGGCATCGTGCCCAGCGGCGGGGCGTCACCGAGTTCGTAGAGTTCCTTGATCATGGTGTCGCGCGTCAGGGCGGTGGTCATCGCGGGTCTCCCTCGAGGTGGGCCGTGCAGGCGCGGTGGGTGGTGGCCGGAACGCGGACGGTCCAGCCGTCCGGCACCTCGGCGAAGGCAGGCCACAGACTGTGCTGTCCGGCGTCGTTGGCGAGCAGCAGATAGCGGGCGTCGGGGTCGTCGGCGGGCTCGAAAGGACTGGGCACCGGGGTCATTCCTCTCCGGGAACGGGGCGGGCGTCGAGCGCCTCAAGCGCCCTGGCCAGTACGTCACCGACCTGGGCGATGTGTTCGGGCCGGGTCATCTCGTAGTGGCCGCAGGGCAGTTGGTGGTCGTGGACGGTGCCCGCGATGTGCCGTCGCCACTGGGCGGTGAGCGGCTCGCCGCCCGTGGTCGCGGGGAGCCCCTCCGGTACGGAGCCGGGGCCGTCGGCGGTGAAGAAGAGCAGGTCGCCGTCGAAGGAGCCGAGTTCGAAACCCGGTGAGATTCGCAGGTTGTTGGCGAAGACGCGGCCCATCGCGCGGACGTCGGCGTCGCCCATCGGCACCTCGGAAGCGTCGCCGCGCAGGATCGCGGCAACCGTCCGCTCGGCCTCCTGCGGGCCGGGCACCGGCAGAGCGGCCAGCCGCTGCGGCAGCGGGGAGTCCATCATCGCGAGCAGCTCCACCTCCTCGCCCTGACGGCGCAGTTCGGTGGCCATGGCGTGCACGACGACCCCGCCGTACGACCCGCCGAGCAGCCGGTAGGGGCCGTGCGGCTGGACGGCGCGCACGTGTCCCAGGTAGTCGGCGACCATCCGCCCGGCGTCCTCGGCCACCGGGAGCCGGCCGTCGAGTCCGTGTGCCTGCAGCCCGTACACCGGCTGGTCGGGGCCGAGCCGGGGCAGCAGCGCCGTGTAGCACCAGGCCGTCCCGATGCTGGGGTGGACGCAGAACAGGGGGCGCCGGGAGCCGCCCGAACGCAGCGCCAGTACCGGCGCGTACCCGTCGCCGTCCGTGTCGGCGACCAGGGCGGACACGGTGGGCGCGGCCAGCAGCCGGGTGACCGGCACGTCGAGAACACCGGCCGTGCGCAGCCTGCCCGCCAGCAGCACCGCCCGCATCGAGTCCCCGCCCAGGTCGAAGAAGTTGTCCTCGACCCCGATCCCGTCGATGGCGAGCACGTCCTCCCAGTGCGCGGTGACGGCTCGCTCGAGGTCGGTGCGGGGAGCGGTGTACGGGAGGGCGAGGTGGGGGCGGGGCGGGCGTTTCCGCTCGACTTCCGTCGCATGGGTGGTCGCGCGGGCCGTCGCCCGGGGCGCGGGGATCCAGTGACGACGGCGGTCGAAGGGGTACGGCGGCAGAGGCACCCGGCGCGTACCGCCCGAGCCGTTCCAGCGGTCCAGGTCGGCGCGCGCGCCCGCGCTCCACAGCCGGCCCAGGGTTTCGGCGAAGACCTGGGTGTCGGGGCGGGCCGCTTTGGCGTGGCGGAGGGTGGGGACGGAGGTCAGGGCCTCGCCGGACAGGACGGACCCGGCGAGCATGGTGAGGACCTGGCCGGGGCCGACCTCGAGGAGCAGCGGGGCATCGCGCTCCCACAGCGTCCGGATGCCGTCGGCGTAGCGGACCGTCTCGCGGGTGTGGGCGATCCAGTGGCGCGGGTCGGTGACCTGCTCGTCGGTGATCCAGGTACCGGTGACGTTGGTGACGTACGGGATGCGCGGCGGCCGGAAGGTGACGCCCTCCAGGGCCGAGGCGAAGGTTTCCAGGACGGGGTCCAGCACGGGCGAGTGGGCGGCGGCGGGCATGCGCAGTCGCCGGTGGTCCACCCCGTTCGCGGTGAGCTTCGCCTCCAGCGCGGCGATCGCGTCCTCGCGCCCCGCGACGGTGCAGGCGGCCGGGCCGTTGACGGCGGCCAGCGAGACGCCGTCGACGAGGTGGCCGCGCACCTCCTCCTCGCCGAGTGCCACTCCGGTGGTGGCGCCGCCCGCCGCGATGATCAGCCGGACGCGGGCGGCGACCAGCGGCAGCATCTCCTCCAGGGACAGCGTCCCGGCCAGGCAGGCGGCGGTGTACTCGCCGAGCGAGTGCCCGATCAGCGCGGCCGGGCGCACGCCGTGCTCCAGCAGCGTGCTCGCCAGCGCGTACTGCGTGGCCACCAGCGCCACAAACGCCTCCGGGCTGCCCGGCGCGGTGCGCTCGTACAGATCCGTCCGCAGATCGTGGCCGATGTGCGGGCGCAGGATCCGGGCACAGGTGTCGATGGCGTCCCGGTACACGGGCAGCGCGTGGTAGAGCCCGGCGCCCATGCCGACGTACTGCGTGCCGCCGCCGGGCAGCAGGAAGGCGACGGGCGCTACCCGCCCCGGCGGCACGTGGTCGGGGGCCGGCAGGGGGGCGGTGAGCGTCCGGGCCGCGTCCGCCGCGTCCCGTACGACCACGGCGGTGCGGTACGGCATCTCGGAGCGGTTGGTCCGCAGGCCGTGGGCGACCTCGCCGAGGGGGAGGGCGGCCTGACCGACGAGGTGGGCGGCCAGGTCGGCGCCCATGGCGGGAAGGGCGGTGGGGGTGCGGGCGGAAAGGGGAAGGATGCGCCAATGCGGGTCTGCGGAAAGGGAGTTCGGGGCTTCCTCTCGTACGGGATCCGTGGCGCCCGCCGGCTCCGGTGCCTCCTCCAGTACGACATGTGCGTTGGTCCCGCCCACCCCGAACGCGCTGACGGCGGCGCGACGCGGCCCCTGCGGGCTCTCCCAGCGCTCCAGGCGGGTCGGCACCCGAAACGGGCTCGACGCGAAGTCGATGTGCGGGTTCGGGGTGTCGAAGTGCAGGCTCGGCGGGATGGCCCGGTGTTCGAGGGCGAGGACGGTCTTGATGAAGCCGGCGAGGCCCGCGGCGGCGCCCAGGTGTCCGATGTTGGTCTTGGCGGAGCCCAGTGCGCAGTACTGCCGCCGGCCGGTGGTCTCACGGAACGCCCGGGTCAGGGCGGTGACTTCGATGGGGTCGCCGATCCGGGTGCCCGTGCCGTGCGCCTCCACGTACGTGAGGGAGTCCGCGGCCACCCCGGCGGCGGCCTGCGCCTCCAGGATCACCTCCGTCTGCCCCTCGGCACTGGGCGCGGTGAAGCCCATCTTGCGGCGGCCGTCGTTGTTGACGGCGGTGCCCTTGACCACGGCCCGGATGCGGTCCCCGTCGGCCAGCGCGTCCTCCAGCCGCTTGAGAACGACGACGCCGACTCCGCTGCCCGAGACGGTGCCCCGCGCGTCCGCGTCGAAGGCCCGGCAGCGGCCGTCCGGCGAGAACGGCCCGTCGGGCACATGGCGGTAGCCCAGCGCCCCCGACGGGTTGACGCTCGCGGCGGCGGCCAGCGCGATGTCGCACGTGAAGCCGAGCAGTTCCTGGCAGGCGGTGTGCACGGTGACCAGCCCGGTCGAGCACGTCGTCTGCAGGCTCACACTCGGCCCGGTCAGACCGAGTTCGTACGACAGCCGGGTGGCCAGCGCGCCCAGCGAGTTGCTGATGGCGGCGTGCGTCTGTGCCACGGAGGCGGGTCCGCCGCCGAGGCGCGGGTGGACGTGCGCGGGGTAGTACTGGCTGTCGTCGGCCCCCGCGTACACGCCCGCGATCCGCTCGTCGGGGAGCACGGCGTATCCGGCGTCCTCCAGGGCGTGGTAGGCGCACTCCAGCAGCAACCGCTGCTGTGGGTCGAGGAGTTCGGCGTCGGCCGGGCTGTATCCGAAGAAGGCCGCGTCGAACAGGTCGATGCCGTCGGGCGCGAAGACCTTGCGGACGAGCGACGGGTCGTCGAGGTCGGCCGGGTCACCGCCGGCGGCGAGGAACTCCTCGTCCCCGACGTCCCTGCCGCCCTCCCGCCCCTCGGCGAGCAGCCGCCAGAACTCGTCCGCCGTCGCCGCTCCGGGAAAACGGCCTGCCAGCCCGACCACGGCGATGTCGAACGCTTCCGTCGGCGCGGCCGAGGAATCGGAGCCATACGGCTCGGGGGTGGGGTCAGACATGACGGACGGTCCCTTCGGTGTCCAGGGGACGGCGGGCGGAGCGGGCGACGCGGTGCCGTGCGGCACGGTCGCGGGCCCGCCGGAGGGTGGGGGACGAGCCGCCGGGCACCGGGGCACCGGCACGGGCCAGCAGATGGGCAGCGAGCGCCCGCACGCTGGGATGGTCGAAGAGGTCGACGACGGTGAGCTCGTGGCCGAGCCGCTGCCCGGCCAGCGTCTGGACGCGGACCAGCAGGAGGGACGTACCGCCCAGCTCGAAGAAGTTGTCCAGCGGGCCGATCCGGTCGGTGCCGAGGACTTCGCGCCAGATGCCGGTCAGTTGCTCCTCGAGGGCGAGCACGGCCGAGTCGCCCTCGGTTCGGCTGTCCGGCGAGGGCGCGGCGCTCCCGGCCGCCCGCAGCACCCATCGCTTCCCCGCGCCGATCCGTACGGCGGCCTCGGCGGCGGCGCGGTGCAGGGCGCCGAGGTCGGTGTCCTCGGCGAGGGTGACGCGGGCCGCGAGCCGGTGCAGCGGGCGGGACGGGGCGACGACATGGCTGCCCACCCACACCGCGTCGCGGTCCGCGCCGATCAGCAGGTGCGGCTCGTCGATGCCGAGCGCGGCCCGAAGACTGCGCAGCCCGGACGCCAGGTCGACGGTGCGATAGCCGCGGGCCTCGGTGAGCGCGGCCAGTCCGTAGCCGCGGCTCATGCCGAGCTCGTCCCAGCGGCTCCACGCGAGACTCCGCGCCGCCACGCCGACGACCCGGCGCTGATGCACGGCAAGCGCGTCGAGGAAGGCGTTCGCGGCCGAGTACGCGCTGCTCAGAGCCCCGCCGAAGAAGCCGTTGACGGAGGAGAAGGCGGTGAACGCCGCTCCCGGGTGCGCGGCCGCGAGCCCGGCGAGCACCCGGCCGCCGGTGACCTTGGCGGCGAGAGCATTCCGCCACTCGTGCGGGGAGTACTCCACGGCGGGCCGCTGGTCGAAGCCGCCCGCGAGGTGGAAGACCCCGGCGAGCGGCACTCCCCAGTCCCGCGCCGCACGCTCGACCGCCGCCCGCACCCGCTCCTCGTCGGTGACGTCGACGCTCTCGTAACGGACCTGGCCGAGTTCGCTCAGCCGCCGGTACGCGACGCTGCGCGCGTCTTCGTTGTCCCCGGGGGCCGGTTCGGTACGGCCGAGCAGCAGCAGCCGGGTGCCCGGGGTGGCCAGCAGGTGCGCGCAGACCTCGGTGGCGAGCCCGCCGAGGCCGCCGCTGACGACGTGGAATCCGCCCGTCGGCAGGGCCGGCGCGGGTGGCAGCGGTCCGGCGACGGGAGCCAGCCGGCGGACGAAGCGGAGCCCCGCCCGGTACGCGACCTCGGGCGCGGTATCGCGGCTGCCGGTCTCCGCCATCAGGAGCGGGACGTCCAGCTCGTCGAAGTCGAGGTGCCGCCCCTCCAGCCAGGGCAGTTCGGCGCGCAGGCTCTTCAGCAGCCCGCCCGCCGCGGCATGGGCGTACGAGGGCCGGTCCCGCTCCTCCACCGCCCAGGCGTTCACCGTCACCAGATGCACGGCGACCGGCCTCGGCCGCGCGGCCAGCGCCTTGGCCAGCACCAACAGGTTCTCGGAATCGTCCAGCTGATCCCCGTCCGGCTCGTGGACACCCAGCTGCATCACCACGTCGGGCGTGCGCCCGTCCGCCGCCAGCCGCTCCAGGAGTACGGTCCAGTCCTCGACGGAGTCGGCCCGCAGCCTGTACTCGGCGGCGTCGCGGCGTACGAACGCGTCCGCCCACGTCACTACCGTGCACAGCCCGCCGACCGCCCGCCACTGCCCGGCGATCCGCCCGGCCGCTTCCACATCGCGCCCGGCGACGACAAGAGCCGCACCCGACTCGCCCGGGAGAGCGCCCAGTTCGGCGCGCTGCCAGACCGGCCGCAGGAACCAGTCCGGCACCGTCGACACGGTCCCCAGCAGCCGCTCGGCCCGGCGGACGACGGCGTCGAACTCGCCCGCCTCGAAGCGCCGTCGCAGCAGCGTGCGCTGGATCTTGCCGATCTCCGTCTTGGGTATGTCCTCCGGTCCGACGGGCACCAGGTGGGCGGGAGCGACCCCCGTCTCGCGGGTGACCTTGCCGCGCAGCTCGCGCAGGGCGGCGGCCTCGTCGGTGCCGGGGGTGAGGTGGACGAAGAGGGCGAGGGAGTCGGTGGCCGCGGAAAGGTCGGTGCGTACCGCGCAGGCGGCGGTGAACGACCGCTGCACGAAGGGGAGTTCCTCGGCGACGGCCTCGATCTCGTGGCTGTAGTGGTTGACGCCGTTGATGATGATGACGTCCTTGGCGCGGCCGGTCAGGTACAGCTCGCCGTCGTGCAGGTAGGCCAGGTCCCCGGTCTCGAACCACCCCCACCGGGTGAAGGCCTCCGCGTTCTGCTCCGGGTTGTCGTGATAGCCCTCCGTCACCGAGGTGCCGCGGACCTGGAGCCGCCCCGGCGTGCCTTCCGGCACGATCCGTTCCTCGTCGTCGACCACACGCATCGCGAACCCGGGATAGGGCAGTCCGCAGCTGACGACGGCTCCCTCGTCCGGGCTCGGCTCGGCGGCCAGTTCGGCGTCGGTGACCACGGAGGACGTCTCGGACATGCCCCAGCCCGGATGCATCGCGGTGCGCGGCAGGCCGTAGGGGGCGAGCAGCTCCAGGAAACGGCGTGCCGTGGCGGCGACGACGACCTCGCCCGCGTTGGTGATGAACCGCAGCGCCGACAGATCCCACGTACGGTCCGCCATGCGGTGGGCGTGCTCGGCGAGCAGACCGAAGGCGAAGTTGGGCGCCCAGGTGACGGTCGCCCGGTGCCGGTGGGCGAGGTCGAGCCAGCGCAGCGGGTCGGCGAGCACCCAGGAGGTGGGCGCGTGCACCTGCCGGCAGCCGAGATACACGTCCCGCAGATGGAACATCACCACGCCGGTGACATGGTCCATCGGAATCCAGTTCAGCGACGTCTCGTCCGCTGTAAGGGAGTTGACGGCCGCGGTGGCGGCGGACCGCGTGAGGATGTTGCGGTGACTGAGGCGCACCGCCTTGGGCAGGCCCGTACTGCCGGAGGTCAGCAGCATCAGCGCGGTGTCCTCGGGCCGCGCGGGGTGGACGGCGGTGTCGGGGTCGGCGTTCCGCAGGGCGCCGACGGTGGCGACGCGAGGGACGGCGGCAGCGGCTCCAGCTCCCGGGAGGGCGCCGGCATCCCCCTCGTCGCTCTCGTCGCTCTCGCGCTCCACGCCGAGCACCGCCCGTACCGCCTCCGCGTGCCGCCCCGAGGTGATCACCCACGGCCGCCCGAGCATGCTGTGGACGCCGACCAGCTTGGCGCGCGCCGCCGACGCGGTGTCGTACGAGGGCGGCACGGTCAGCGGTACGACGACGAAGCCGCCGAGGAGGCAGCCCCACAGCGCGGCCAGGAAGTCCTCGTTGTCGTCGCACTGCAGGATCACGGCGTCGCGGGGTGCGAGCCCGTGGGCGCGCAGCCCGCCCAGCACCCGGGTGGCCTCGGCGTACAGGCTCGCGTAGCCGCGGCGCACCTCGGTGCCGTCGGCCCGTACGTGGACGACCTCGCCGCCAGGGCCGGCTTGTGTGGCCCGCAGCAGCGCGTCGTCGAGCGTGGCGGGGGCGGGTTCGGGAAGCGGGGGCCCTTCACTCAGAGAAGGGGGCGCGTCGGCCGCGACGGGCACCGCCTCGTCCGCGGCCCCCGCGTGCGTCGGGGCGGCGAACTCCAGTGCCGCCCGCTCGGGAGCGTCCGCCTCCAGCGTGACCTCGGCGGCCAACACGCCGGGCAGTGCGCCGAGTTCGCGCCGCCATTCGTCGGCGAGCACCTCGTCGACCGGCTCCAGCGCGCTCAGCACCGCCCGGTCCACGTCCCCGTCGGGCGTACGCGGCAGATCCGAGACGGCGACCACGCGCACCCCGGTCGTCTCGGCGGCCCGGCGTACCGCGCCCTCCCGCTCGGGCACGGCAAGGACGAGTACGTCCGAGCCGGTCCCGGCGACGGAGACGGCGTCACGGATGCCGCCCTGGGCGAGCACACGGGACTCGGGCCGGACGGCCTGCCCCTCTCCGGTATGCCGGGGTGCGGGCAGATGACCGAGGCGCTGTCCGGAGTTGGCGGCGACGGCGGCCAGCAGGGCGCACCAGGCCTCGCCGAGTGCCGCGGCCGTGCCCGGATCGAACAGCTCCGCGCTGTAGTCGAGGCGGAAGTCGATGCCGTCCGGCACGCCGTGCCCGGTGTACCGCTCGACGGCGTCGAAGAACAGGTCGAACTTGGCCGTGGCGGTGGGGTGCGGCTCGAGCCTCAGCACCTCCTCGCCCAGGCGAAGTTCGGCGTCCTCGTTGTTCTGCAGCGCCAGCATCACCTGGAACAGCGGGTGGCGGCCCGGCACCCGGACCGGGTTCACCGCCTCGACCACCGACTCGAAGGGCAGGTCCTGGTGGTCGTAGGCGGCCAGGTCCACGGCCCTGACACGGTCGAGGAGTTCACGGAAGCGGGGATCTCCCGAGGTGTCGGCGCGCAGGACCAGCGTGTTGGCGAAGTGTCCGATCAGCCCGTCGAGCGCGCTGTCGGCGCGGGCGGCCACCGGCGTACCGATGGCGATGTCGCTGCCCGCGCCCCACCGGGTCAGCAGCGCCGCGAGTGCCGCGTGCAGCACCATGAACAGGCTGGCCCCCGAGTCCTCGGCGAGCCGCTTCAGCGCCGCGTGCAGCCGGGCGTCGACGGGCAGGGCGAGGTTGCCGCCCGGCACCGGGGACGGTGCGTCGCCGGGCCGACGGTCGACAGGGAGCTCGGTCCGCTCCGGCAGCCCGTCGAGCGTGTCCCGCCAGAAGTCCCGCTGACGTTCCGCCAGCACTCCCTCGCCCAGCAACGCTTCTTGCCACAGCGCATAGTCGGCGTACTGCACCGGCAGCGGCTCCCACTCCGGAGCCCGCCCGGCCGCCCGGGCCGCGTACGCGTGCCCCAGCTCGCGGGCCAGCGGTCGCAGCGACCAGCCGTCGCCCGCCACGTGATGCAGGACGAGCACCACGACCCGCCCGCCCAGCACGGCACCCCACAGCGGGGCGTCCTTCTCCAGGTCGAAACGGCGGTGCGCGACCGCCGCCACCTGCGCCTCGACCTCCTCCTCCGGGCAGTCCACGACCGCCAGTACGGGGCGCAACCCGCCGACTTCGGCGATCTCCTGGTACGGCGTGCCGTCGACGGCGGTCAGCCGGGTGCGCAGGATCTCGTGCCGGTCGGCGAGGTCGCTGAGGGCCGCCCGCAGCGCGTCGACGTCCAGGGCCCGCCGGGGTCGCAGCACGAGCGGCATGTTGTACGTCGCCCCGCCACCGCCCATCCGGTCCAGGAACCACAGGCTCGACTGGGCCGCGGACAGCGGTACGCGCGCGGGCCTGGGCCGGGCGGTCAGCGGCGGCCGGGCGGCCGGCGCACCGTCGAGCCGCTCGGCGAGCGCGGCGGGGGTGGGCCACTCGTACAGGTCCCGGATCGACAGCTCCACCCCGAGGATGGTCCGTACGAGCGTCGACAGGCGGGCCGCGGTCAGCGAATGGCCGCCGAGGGCAAGGAAGTTGTCGTGCGGGCCGACCCGCTCCAGGCCGAGAACCCGGGCGAACAGCGCACACAGCGCACGTTCCCGGACGGTCCCCGGCTGTTCACCGGCATCCGTCCCGGCCGTCGTGGGCGCCGGAAGCGCCGCCCGGTCCAGCTTGCCGTTGACGGTCGTCGGCAGCCGTTCCAGCGTGACGAACGCGCCCGGCACCATGGCGTCGGGCAGCAGCCGCGCCAGATGCTCCCGCCAGACCTCGGGCCCGGCGTCGGCGCCCGCGACCGGCACCACGTAGGCGGCGAGGTACGGATGCCCCGGCCGGTCCTCGCGCAGCAGCACCGCGGCGGTCCGTACGCTCGTGTGGGCCGCCAGCGCCGCTTCGATACCGGCCGGTTCGATCCGCACCCCGCGCAGCTTGATCTGCTGGTCGGCGCGCCCGAGGAACTCCAGCTCGCCGCCCGCCAGTTGGCGTACCAGGTCACCCGTCCGGTACATCCGGCCGCCGGGCGGACCAAAGGGGTCGGCGACGAACCGTCCCGCCGTCAGCTCCGGGCGCCCCAGATATCCCCGCGCGAGCTGGTCACCGGCGAGATACAGCTCCCCCACCGTCCCGGGCGGCACCGGCCGCAGCGCCGCGTCCAGGACATGGGTCCGGGTGTTCCACACGGGCCGCCCGATCGGCACCGTCGGCGTGGTGTCCGCCGCCGAGTACCGCCACGCCGTCACGTCCACGGCCGCCTCGGTGGGCCCGTACAGGTTGTGCACCTCGGCACCCATCACCTCGGTGGCCCGCGCGGCGAGTTCGGTGGGCAGCGCCTCGCCGCTGCACACGATCCGCCGCAGCCCCGTGCCCCGCCAGGGCCCGGGACCCTGGAGGCAGACCTGGAGCATCGACGGCACGAAGTGCGCGAGGGTCACCCGCTCCCGCCGCACCAGCTCCGCCAGGCGGGCCGGGTCCCGGTGCGCTCCGGGCGGCGCGACGACCATCGCCGCCCCGCTGATCAGCGGCAGGAACAACTCCCATACGGACACGTCGAATCCGGCCGGCGTCTTGTGCAGTACCCGGTCGTGCGCACCGGTTCCGTACTCCTCCCGCATCCACAGCAGCCGGTTGCAGATCGCACCGTGCGCGATGACGACACCCTTGGGGCGGCCCGTGGTGCCGGAGGTGTGGATGACGTAGGCGGGGTCCTCGGGCCCGGCCGGACCGTCGGGCAGTTCACCGGCGCCGAGGTCGGCGCCGGACAGGCGGGCGAGTTCGGCGTGCAGGGAGGGGGCGTCGAGGTCGAGGACGGCCGCACCCTCGAGTGCCGCGGTCCGCGCCACCGCCTCCACCCCACTCGCCCCGACCACCGCGACGGGCCGGGTGTCCTCCCCCACCGCCGCGAGGCGGCCGGCCGGGTGGTCGAGGTCCAGCGGTACGTACGCCGCGCCGGACTTGAGCACGGCCGCGAGTGCCAGCGGCAGCCGGTTGGAGCGGGGCAGGGCGACGGCCACCGTACGTCCCCGGCCCGCGCCGCGGGCGATCAGCAGCCGGGCGAGGCGGTTGGACTCCCGGCCGAAGCGGGCGAAGTCCAGGGCGCCCGCCTCGTCCCGCACCGCTTCGGCGCCCGGAGTGCGCGCCGCCTGCTCCTCGATGAGCCTGACGAGCGTGGTCGCGGGGACGGGGTGGCCGGTGTCGTTCCACGCGCGCAGCCGCTCCAGCTCCTCCGGGTAGGCCAGATCGACTCGGCCCACGGGCACGTCGGGGTCCTCGGCGAGCCGCTCGACCAGCCGGGCCAACCGGTCGGTGTCGACGTCGAGTTCGGCGCCCGCCCCGGCCACCACACCGAGTCCGGCGCCGAGTTCCCGAACCCTCGCGGTCAGCTCCCGAAAGGTGAGCGAGGGGTCGATACGCAGCGGCCCGGCACCGTCGAGTTCGACCTCCCGCGCTCCGGTGCGCCGGTGCACCGCCACGGCCACCGCGGCCGTCAGCTCCTCGTCGACGAGCGCGGCCTCCCCGCCGCCGAACCGGTCCCGCAGAGCTTCCATCACGTCGTCCACGCCGGGTGTCCTTCCAGAGGTAGCCGTCCGACCAGGCTCCACAAAGAATACCTTCACGAAGGAATCTTATGGGATGTGATTCAGGCCACAGTCAGGAGAGTGCGGAAGCGCGACGAGCCGGGGGCCTTGTGGGCCCCCGGCCGGTCGGCGCGATGTCACCGCGTGACGGGCGGCCTCACCGCGCTCACCACATCGCCGGCAGTCGCTCCGGGATGCGCTTCATGAAGCCCGTGCGCCAGACCAACTGCTCGATGGGTACGGCCAGTCGGAGGTCGGGCAGGCGGTCGAGGAGGGTCTCCAGGGCGATCTCGGCGTGCCTCTTGCCGAGCGCCGTGGCGGGGCAGTAGTGACTGCCGCCGCCGAAGGAGAGATGCGTGGTGTTGTTCTCCCGGGTCAGGTCGACCTTGTGGGGGTCGGGGAACTCCTGGGGGTCGAAGTTGGCGCCCTCGACGAGGACCAGGACCAGTTCGCCCTTGCGAACGTCCACGTCGCCCAGCCGTACGTCCTCCACGGCGAGGCGCGGCAGTCCGTCCCCGATGGAGAGGTTGATGCGCAGCAGCTCGTCCACGGCGGCGGGGATTCTGTCCGGGTGGGCGGTCAGTTCCATTGCCAGTTGCGGGTGCTGGAAGAGCGACACCAGTGCCATCGTGAGGAAGCCGGACGTCGAGATGACGCCCGCACCGAACGTCGTCACCCCCACCGTCGCCAGCATCTCGTCGGTGAGGTGGGCGTACTCCGGGTCGCCGCGCAGAGCCGCCAGTTCGGCCATCAGACCGGTCGTGGACGGGTCGTCGAGGCGGGCCGTCATGTACCCGATGTCCCGGTCCCAGTTCAGCCGCGCGCCCGAGACCGGGCAGGCGGAGTTCATGAACGCGATGTCCAGGCTGCGCATCAGCCGCGGCGCGTCCTCCTGGGGGATGCCGAGGATGTGGCAGTGCATCGCCGCCGAGTACGGGTCGGCGAAGCCACCGCGCAGATCGGCGGGGGCACCTTCGGCCATCAGCCCGTCGACCAGTTCGGCGGCGTACGACCGCATCCAGTCCGTCAGGCCCTCGCTCTTCGGATTGAGCGCCTTGAGGACGGCCTTGCGCAGACCCGCGCCGGTGATGTTGCCCATGTTGTTGACGACCTCGGGCGGGATCGTCAGGGCGTACTGGCGCGGTACGCCGGGCGCCGAGGTGTCCTTCAGGCTGAAGCGGCCGTCCTCCAGCACCTGCTTGCACAGCTCGTAGGAGGACACCAGCCAGGCCTCGTCCCCGGCGATCGTCCGCACCCGCCGCACTGGCGTGTGCGTCCGCAACTCCTCCACTTCTTCGGGAAGTTGGTCGCCCCGCCAGGAGAACGGGAAGTCGATCAGAGTCTCAGAGGGCATCGCCATCTCCTTCCGCGGGCGTGATGATCGCGTGGCCCTGGTTGCGGGAGGCGCGCAGACCGGAACCACGCGCGTAGAGCAGCTCGGCCATCGGCAGGAGCTGGTGGTAGCAGTTGAGGGAGGACGGGACGCCCAGGATGGCCGGGGTGTCCAGGAACAGCGGCGCCTCCGCGCAGACGTACTTCAGGCACACCTCGCGCTGCCGCTCGGTGCCCTCCCGCCCGTCGAGGACCTTCGAGGAGAGGTACGCGTCCACGAGCGCGTCGCAGGTCTCGCCGAACTCCCGGTCCTTGTCCAGGAGTTCGCGGATATGGCCGTGGATCCTCCGATACGCGGGGTTGTCGGCGAAGTCCGACATGGCGTGGGCGCGGAGCTTGCCGCTCCCGGCGCCGAAGGCCTCCACCGCGGCGGTCACCTTGGCGCGTACGCCCCGCAGGTTCTTCACCGCCTTGCGCCGGGCGTCGTCGGCGGTATAGCCCAACGTCTCGTACATCTCCGCCACATGAAGGTCCGTGTAGACGAAGTCGACCCGGTCGAAGTGCTCGGTTCCCCAGCGCGCCAGATCATTGATCCGGCGGGCCGAGAAGTAGCTGTTGCCCGGCGAGACACCGATCACGGCGTGGTCCCCGGCCGCGTGGATCACCTGACAGTGTGGTGTGTAGGGCTGAACTCTGAAGAGGCCCGAGATGGTCGGCCTCGGAGTGACGTGCTGGATCTCGGAAACGGTCGCAGTCGTCAACTGGAGAGTGTCCTTCGCGTCGCAAGTCCCAATGGAGCCTCGTGCTCCTGGTGTGGCGACGACGCCGTGAAGTTAGCCTCCGAACACGGAGAGTGTCAACGGCTGTCCGTGGCGGACGGCGGCGCCGTGCCGGCCGCGGCGGCCCGGCACGGCGCCGGTGGCTCAGTCCTGGTGCACCCTGTCGCTGCCCGGCCCGCCGGAGAGGGAGTCGGCGCCTGCGCCTCCGTGCAGGAGGTCGTCGCCGCTGTTGCCGTACAGCTTGTCGTCGCCCGTGCCGCCGTACAGGGTGTCGTTGCCCCGGCCGCCCTGGAGGAGGTCGGAGCCGGCGTTGCCGTACAGCTTGTCGTTGCCGTCGTCGCCGTACACCGCGTTGCCGTAGTCGGTGTACTCGGCGTTCTTCTCGCTCAGGCCGCCGTGCAGGCTGTCGTTGCCCGCGCCGCCGTGACAGGTGTAGCCGCAGGCCGTGAGGGTGTCATTGCCCGCACCTCCGAAGGCGCCCTCGCTGTAGGCTCCGCCGCCACCGGAGAGGTGGTCGTCGCCGTCCTGGCCGTAGAGGACGTCGCGGCCGTGGCCGGTCAGGGTGTCCCGGCCCGGTCCGCCGTAGATCCTGGTGTACGCGCCGCTGTGGGCGGCGACCGTCGCGGTGTCGTCGCCGTCGCCGAGGTCGACGATCAGGGAATCGAGGTCGGACGCCTCGAAGTCGGGCTCCGCGACCGTACAGACCGCCGTGGTGTCGTCGCCGGCGTCCGGACGGACACACCCCGCGCCGAGGGAGATCCTGACGGTGTCGTCGAAGGTGAAGATGTAGTCGGCCAGTTGGGACCCCGGATCGGTCTCGCCGAGCGCCCAGGAGACGGTCAGCCTGTTCGTCTGGCCCGCGGCCGCCGTGTAGGAGACCTTGTGGTGGGCGACGACCGCGGTCGCGCTCGCGGCGGTCGCGGCGTGTGCCGTCGGGACGGACACGGCCACGGCCACGGTGGTGAGCGCCAGGGCGGCGCTACGGCGACTGAACATGGTTCCCCCTCGGTGAGGTCCTGCGCGCTTGTCGATGCGCCTCCTTCGACCGTGAGGCCCGTGGTGTGGTTGTGATACCCCTCGGACAACGGCCTTCAATTCAGGCAGAGTTCACTCCCGATTACCTTCCCCGTGGGGCGGACATCTCCGGGTGTTGGGGATCCGAGGTCCCGGCGGCGCGGCGGCGGAGAGACGGTGCCAGCGTGAGGGTCACGGTGATCGAGGCGACCGCCATGACCGTCATCGCCGTCCCCGCCGAGGTGAGTTGGGCGACCGCTCCCGCCAGCGCCGCGCTCACGCCCTGCATGGTGAGCATCCCCGCCGTGTGCAGTCCCAGGCCGTGTCCGCTCAGTTCGTCGGGAATCAGGGCCACCAGGCGTTCCTGCTGGATCAGGCTCGACCCGAAACCGATCGAGGCGACGGCGACAAACACCGCGGCCACGGACACTCCAGGCCGGAGGACGAACAACAGGTACGGCGTCGCGAGCAGCAGCAGGAACGGGATGCCCAGCCGGGCGCGCACCCGGGGCGCGAGGAAGCGGCCCGTCGTCACGTCCCCCACGAACATGCCGAACGCCGCGAAGGCGAACAGCACGCCGGCCCGGTTCGGCGCGTACGACACGTACAGCGACTCGCAGCCGACGATCAGGCCGTTGGGGACCCAGAGGAGGAGGTAGAGGGTGCGGCGCTCCGGCGAGGACCACAGGCGCGCGTTCGTGCGCCAGGTCGCCGCGACGGACGGGCGGCCGGAGACGCGCGGGGGCGCGGCGGGTCAGGCCGAGGCGGGCGGTCAGGGCAGCCGCCAGGTACAGGGCCGCCGCCATCAGGAGCGTGAGCCGCGGGGACAGCAGCGCGACGCGGACGCCGCCCGTCGGTGAAGGTGCGCACCGCCACCACCGAGCGGCTCCAGGACGTACTGCGGCGCCTGTACGCGATCGACGGGGCCGGCGGAACGCATGCGACGGTCGTCCTGGAGACCTTCTTCGAGCGCCCCGTGCACGCTGGCTAGCATCCATGCATGACTACTGAATCTCTGTACGACATCGAAATCGGGGCTCTCCAGGGCGGCTCCGCCGACCTCGCGCAGTACCAGGGCAAGGCCGTGCTCCTGGTGAACGTGGCCTCCAAGTGCGGACTGACCCCGCAGTACGCGGGACTTGAGCGACTGCACGAGCGGTACGCCGACCAGGGCTTCACCGTCCTCGGCGTGCCCTGCAACCAGTTCCTCGGCCAGGAGCCCGGGACCTCCGAGGAGATCGCCGAGTTCTGCTCGGCGACGTATGGCGTCACCTTCCCGCTGACCGAGAAGGTCGAGGTGAACGGGGACGGACGGCACGGGCTCTACGAGCGGCTGGTCACGACCGAGGACGCCGAGGGCCACAGCGGTGACATCCGCTGGAACTTCGAGAAGTTCCTCATCGGGCGGGACGGCACGGTCGTCGGCCGCTTCTCGCCGCAGACCGAGCCGGAGTCGGCGGAGGTCGTCACCGCCGTCGAGAAGGCCCTCGGCTGATACGCCGTTGACCTTGCCCCTGGGGCAAGGGGGAGCGTCCTGTGTCACCGGGCGGAAGGCGCCCGGTGACGGAGGATGACATGGTGGACGAAGAACTGCTCACCATCGGCGCGTTCGCCGCGCGGGCCCGGCTCTCGGCCAAGGCCCTGCGGCTGTACGACCGGCTCGGGCTGCTGCCGCCCGCGCACGTCGACGAGGACAGCGGCTACCGCTACTACCGCGCCGGCCAGGTCGAACGCGCCCGGCTCGTCGCGCTGCTGCGCCAGCTCGACATGCCGCTCGCGCGGCTCGCGGAGGTGGTGGAGGCGGAGGGATCCGCCGCCGCCACGCTCCTCGACGCGTACTGGGACGGCGCCGAGGCGCGGTTCGCTTCGCAGCGGGCGCTCGCCGCATACCTCCGTGGACGGCTGTCAGGGAGGAGTTCCGAGATGTACGGGAAGTTCGTGGTCGAGACCGTCGAGGTGCCCGAGCGGGTGGTGCTCACGGAGAGGCGGCACACGCTGGCGGATGAGCTGCCGGTGTGGATCCCCGCCTCGCTGGGGCGGCTGGAGAGCGGTGCCCACGAGTGCGGGGGGACCGCCGGTGAGCCCTTCGTCGTCTACTACGCCGAGGTCAGCACCGAGAGCGACGGGCCGGCCGAGGCGTGTGTGCCGGTCGCCGATGCGCAGGCCGCACGGGCGTGGGCCTCGCGGCAGGGGCGGTCCCACGCGACTCGCGTCCGCGTCGAGCCCGCCCAGCGGCTTGCGTACACCCGTATCGCCAAGGCCCAGGTCGGATATCCGCAGATCCACGCCGCCTTCGAGGCCGTGGAGGCGTGGATCGCCGAACAGGGACTCTCCGGCGACGGCCCCTGCCGGGAGGTGTACTTCGCCGACTGGGACTCGGCGGGCCCGGACGACGCGGTGTGCGACGTGGCGTTCCCGGTGAAGTAACCACGGAGAGGCCGATTTCAGCCCCGTCATGGAGGTCCCCCCGCTCGAGCGAAGCCGAGAGTGGGGGAGTTTGAGGACGAGCGCGAAGCGCGACACGGGGGGTCTGGGGGGCGGAGCCCCCCAGATACGGGACGGGCAGGGGCGGAGGGGGCGAAACACACCCCCCGTCCACCCGGCGTCACCGTTCCCCCCGTCGGGCCTCCCGGACCCTCCGCAGCCGGTTCACCGTGATCGGGTCGTGGATCAGGGCCCGCGGGTCGTCGAGGAGGGCGTTGAGGAGTTGGTAGTAGCGGATCGGGGCGAGGCCGAGCTGTTCGCGGATCGCTCGCTCCTTGGCGCCGGGCCCGGAGAAGCCGCGGCGCTCCAGCGCGAGAATCCCCCGCTCCCGGGGCCCGAGCTCCTCACTGGCGTCCATGGACAGCACCGTAACCCCCACCACTGACACAACTACCCCGCACTGTCCGCCGTGGTCGCCGCGATCTGCAGCGAGCCGAGGGTCCCGGACGGACTGCCGCCCGGCCCCACCGCCTTGGCGATCTGCTTCTTGATGTCGGCGCTGACCTGGGCCCAGGAGGTCTTGCCGACCGGGTAGAGCACCGAGGCGGGCAGCACCTTGAGGAAGGGGGCGAGATCCTCGTCGTCCTTGTCGGCGGCCATGGCGTCGGACGCGGACGAGGTAACCGGCAACAGGTTGTACTCGTGCGAGAAGGCGAGCACGTTCTTGTCGCTGTAGACGAAGTCGAGGAAGTCGCCGATCTGCTTGCCATGGCCGTTCTTCTTGAACGCCATCATCCAGTCGGCGACACCCATCGTGGCCTTGGTCCTGCTGTCGGCCCCGGGCATCGGCACCATGCCGAACTTCACGCCCTTCTTGGCGGCGGCCTGCATCAGCGTGGGGTGCCCGCTGAGCATCCCGACCTCGCCGCGCGTGAACGCCGTGAACGCGTCCGCGCGGTTCAGCTTGGCAGGTGCGACGGGTCCGACGAGCCCCTTGCCGACGAGTTCGTCCTTGAGCCACGTCAGCGTCCGCACGTTCTGCGCGGAGTCGATGGTGTACGTGCCGACGTCGTCGGTGTAGCCGTCGCCGCCGCTCAGCAGCCACTGCATCGTCTCGGCCTGCGCCTCCTCGGGACCCAGCGGCAGCGCGTACGGGAACTTGACGCCCTCCGCCTTGAGCGCCCTGGCGTCGGCCGCCAGCTCGCTCCAGGTCTCCGGCGGGGTGAGGCCGGCCTTGGCGAAGAGCGTCTTGTTGTAGAACAGCAGCCGCGTGGAGGCCGCGAACGGCATGCCGTACTGCGTCAGATCCAGCTGCCCCGCGTCGGTGAACTGCGAGAGGAAGTTGGCCTCGACGGGTATGGAGAGCAGGTCGTCGACCTTGTACAGCTCACCCTTGGCCGCGTAGTCGGCGTACGCGCCGATCTGCGCCATGTCGGGTGCGTCGCCCGCCGCGACCCGCTCCTTGACCTTGCGGTCGACGTCGGTCCAGGGGTAGACGCTGACCTCGACCTTGATCCCCGGGTGGTCGCTCTCGTAGTCCTTGACGAGCTGGTCCCAGTACTTCTGGGAGCTGTTGGCGTCCGAGTCGCCGTAGTCGGCGGCCACCAGTTTCAGGGTCACGTCCGAGGAACCGCCCGAGCCGCCGCAGCCCGCGAGGGTCGCCGTCATGCCGAGCGCGGAGACCACCGCGACCAGTCCTGTCCTTCGCCGCTGCACCGCTTGTTTCTCCAACCCCTGTGACCCTGTTTGCTTTTGCGTCCGTTGCATCCGTCTCGGCATGCGGATACAAGGTCTACACCACGTGAGTGGACTAGACCTCTCCTGGGGTAAGGGGCGACACTGTCCCCCGTGAGACATGTCATCGCCCTCGATGTGGGCGGCACCGGGATGAAGGCCGCCCTCGTGGGAGCCGGCGGCGAGCTGCTCCACCAGGCCCGCCGGGCAACCGGCCGGGAGCGCGGTCCGGACGCCGTCGTCAAGGCGATCCTCGGCTTCGCCGCCGAGCTGCGCGCGCACGGCGAGCAGCACCTCGGCGAGCCCGCCGCGGCCGCCGCAGTCGCCGTCCCCGGCATCGTCGACGCCGCCCAGGGCATCGCGGTGTACTCGGCCAACCTCGGCTGGCGCGACGTCCCGCTGCGCCGACTGCTCGGCGACCGTCTCGGCGGCGTGCCCGTCGCCCTCAGCCACGACGTGCGCACCGGCGGGCTCGCGGAGGGCCGCATCGGCGCGGGCCAGGGCGCCGACCGTTTCCTGTTCGTGGCGCTGGGGACCGGTATCGCGGGCGCCATCGGCATCGACGGCGGCGTCGAGGAGGGCGCGCACGGCTTCGCGGGAGAGATCGGCCATGTCGTCGTACGCCCCGGGGGCACCCCGTGTCCGTGCGGGCAGCACGGCTGTCTGGAGCGGTTCGCGTCCGCGGCGGCCGTCAGCCAGGCCTGGGCCGACGCCTCCGGCGATCCGGAGGCGGACGCGGCGGACTGCGCGAAGGCCGTGGAATCGGGGGATCCCCGGGCGACCGCAGTCTGGCAGGAGGCCGTCGACGCGCTCGCCGACGGGCTCGTCACCGCGCTCACTCTGCTGGACCCGCGCACCCTGATCATCGGTGGCGGCCTGGCGGAGGCCGGGGAAACCTTGTTCACACCGCTGCGGGCGGCCGTGCGGCGCCGGGTCACCTTCCAGAAACTGCCGTCGATCGTCCCCGCGGCCCTCGGGGACAGCGCCGGCTGCCTCGGTGCCGGACTCCTGGCCTGGGATCTGCTCGAAACCGACAACACCGACCGCTCGGAGGTAACCACCTGATGGCCCCTAGCAAGGTTCTCGCAGGCGCCCGGGTGGTGCTGCCCACCGGGATCGTGGACGGCGGCCGGGTGATCGTGGACGGCGCGCGGATCGTCGGGAGCGCTCCCGAGAACGCGGAGATCATCGACGTACGGGGCCACTGGCTGGTCCCCGGCTTCGTCGACATGCACAACCACGGCGGCGGTGGCGCCTCCTTCACCTCGGGAACCGTCGAAGAGGTCCTCAAGGGCGTCCACACGCACCGGCTGCACGGCACCACGACGCTCGTCGCCTCGACCGTCACCGGCGATATGCATGGGCTCGTTCATCGCGCCGGGCTCCTTTCCGAGCTGGCCGAGCAGGGCGACATCGCGGGCATCCACTTCGAGGGCCCGTTCATCTCGCCGTGCCGCAAGGGCGCGCACTCCGAGGAACTGCTGCGCGACCCGGACCCGGCGGAGGTCCGCAAGCTGATCGACGCGGCGCGCGGCCGGGCCAAGATGGTCACGCTCGCCACCGAACTGCCGGGCGGCATCGACTCCGTACGCCTGCTGGCCGAGCACGGGGTGATCGCGGCGATCGGGCACACGGACGCGACGTACGAGCAGACGCGGGAGGCCATCGACGCGGGCGCCAGCGTGGCGACGCATCTGTTCAACGCGATGCCCGCGCTCGGCCACCGCACGCCGGGCCCGATCGCGGCCCTCCTGGAGGACGAACGGATCACGGTCGAGCTGATCAACGACGGCACCCATCTGCACCCCGCCGCCCTCGAGTTGGCGTTCCATCACGCGGGCGCGGACCGGGTCGCGTTCATCACCGACGCGATGGACGCGGCAGGCTTCGGCGACGGCCGCTACATGCTCGGCCCGCTGGAGGTGGAGGTCGCGGAGGGCGTCGCCCGCCTTGTGGAAGGCGGCTCCATCGCCGGTTCGACGCTCACCCTCGACCGCGCCTTCCAGCGCGCGGTGACGATCGACAGGCTGCCGGTCGAGGACATCGTGGCTGCCCTGTCCGCCAACCCCGCACGCCTGCTCGGCGTGTACGACAGGGTGGGCTCCCTGGAGCCGGGCAAGGACGCCGACCTGGTGATCCTCGACGCCGACTTCGCGCTCAAGGGCGTGATGCGCGGGGGCGCATGGGTGGTTGAACCCCAACTGGACTGATTCACCCTTTTGTTGCCGTACGGCGGTTGGCCCGGGGGACTGGGCCGACCGCCGTTGTCTTTGGCATGATCGAGCGTCCGGAACAACCGGTAAGCGCATACCGCGCGTCTGCTTCGTGATTCTCTTCGGGGAGGTCGGCCCAGGTGATCCTCACGGTCACACTGAACACCGCTCTCGACATCACGTATCACGTACGGTCCCTGCGGCCGCACACCTCACATCGGGTGACCGAGGTGACCGAACGCCCGGGCGGCAAGGGCCTGAACGTGGCCCGGGTGCTCGCCGCCCTCGGCCACGAGGTGACGGTCACGGGCTTCTCGGGCGGCGCGACCGGCCGCGCGGTGCGGGACCAGCTCACGCACACCCCGGGCGTGGTGGACGCGCTGGCCCCCGTGACGGGCTCGACCCGCCGAACCATAGCCGTCGTCGACACGGCGACCGGTGACACGACTCAGCTGAACGAACCCGGCCCGACGATCACCCCGGCCGAGTGGTCGGCCTTCCAGGAGGCGTACGAGCATCTGCTGTGCTCCGCCTCGGCGGTGGCCCTGTGCGGCAGCCTGCCGCCGGGAGTGCCGGTCGGCGCGTACGCCCACCTCGTCCGCACCGCGCGTGCGCTGGCGGTGCCGGTGCTGCTGGACACCAGCGGCGAACCGCTGCGCCGCGGCGTCGCCGCCCGTCCCGACATCATCAAGCCCAACGCCGACGAACTCGCCGAACTCACCGGCTCCCATGATCCGTTGCAGGCCACGAGGAACGCCCGCAGGCGGGGCGCCCACACCGTGGTCGCCTCACTGGGCGCGGAGGGCCTCCTCGCGGCGAACACAGAGGGCCGCTGGCGCGCGACCCCGCCGCGCCGGGTGCACGGCAATCCGACGGGCGCGGGCGACTCCGCGGTCGCGGGCCTGCTGTCCGGCCTGGTCGAGCAGCTGCCGTGGCCGGAGCGCCTGGCCCGCGCCGTCGCCCTGTCCGCGGCGACCGTACTGGCGCCCGTGGCAGGCGAGTTCGACCGGGCGGTGTACGAGACGCTGGTGGGCCAGATAGCGGTGACGGGGGACGACGCCACGGCGGCGTGATCCGAGAACCAGGCAGGTCCTAGCTCTTGACCTGGCCTTCCTTCAGCGACAGCTGGTCGAGCAGGACGTTGCAACTGTCGCCGTCGCCGCAGGAGATGGTGATCGTGTTGGTGCCCTTGTTGAGCCTGGGCCAGGCGAAGGTCTTCGTCCAGCCCTTCGCGAAGTCGCCGTCGGCGGCGTGCGTGTAGTTCTTCATGCCCAGCTTGCTGCCGAAGACCTTGTCGTTGACGGTGAGCGTCATCGCCGCGTCGTCGCCGGTCACGCTGTAGCGCGCGAAGAGGGTGTAGACGCCGTCCTTGGGAATGCCGCTGACGGTCCAGGTGACCGAGGCGCCGGGGTTGTTGAGGCCCTGCACATAGACACCGCCGTCGGAGTTGGCGCCCGCGACGTCCGACGCCGTCGCCACGCCGGTGCCCAGGTTCAGCGCCTTCGCGTCGATCTTGGGCAGCTCGGTGGTGGCCTGCTCGGTGGCCGACTGGCTCGGGGAGGCGCTCTGCGAGGCCGACGGGGTCGAGCCCGCCTCATTGCCGCTGTTGTTGTCCTTGTTCGAGTCGCCGCCCATCATGGCGACGCCGATGCCGATGACGACGGCGGCGACCACGGCGATCGCGCCGATGAGGAGGCCCTTGGTGTTGGGGCCCCGCCCGCGCCCGCCGCCGTCGCCGGGCAGCGGCGTCCGGGTGGTGGGCGCCCCGCCGGGGACCGTCTCGGGGGCGGCGTAGTGCGCATTCGACCGGCCGTAGGCCTGGGTCTGACCGTAGGCGGGCTGCTGGCCGTACGCCTGCTGCTGGGGCACCTGCTGGCCGTACTGGGCGGTCTGCGCCTGCTGGCCGTACTGGCGCTCACCGACCGCGCGCACCCGGTTGACCGAGCCGGGGTAGCCGTAGCCGCCGCCTCCGGGGGGCGGCGTGGCTCCGTTGGCCTGACCGTCGGCGTAGAGATAGCCGAACGGGTCGTCGTCCTCGGGCGTGCTCGCGCCGTTGTTGCCGGGCGTCATCCCTTGGTCTCCTCAGCGGGTGCGGGTTCAGATGCGGTACACGGATCAATGGCTGAAGAGCGAGCCTACCCGCTCCTGGGGGGCCAAACGGGTGGCCTTCACCGCATCAACCCACTGACCTGCGATTTATCCCGCACGCCTGTGCTGTTTGGGACGAGACCGTTTCTCGATGTACATCCGTTCGTCAGCGGATTTCAACACCTCGTCCGCCGTCATCCCGCAGTGTGCCCATCCGATGCCGAAACTGGCGCCCACGCGGACCGCCCGTCCGTCGACCCGGATGGGCGGAATGATCGCGTTCCGCAGCCGTACGGCGAGGTCCTGGGCGTCGGCCCGGCCGAGCCCGTCGGCGAGCACCACGAACTCGTCGCCGCCGAGGCGGGCCACCGTGTCGCCGTCCCGGACGCCGTTGGTCAGGCGCCTCGCCACCTCGATGAGCACCGCGTCGCCCGCGTTGTGCCCGAACCGGTCGTTGATCGACTTGAAGCCGTCGAGGTCGCAGAAGAGCACCGCGAGCCCCTTGGTGCCGTCGTCCGTCTCGCCCTCGGGCGCGATGGTGTGCACATGGTGGTCGAAGGCGTCGTACGCCTCGGATCCGGAGCGGAAGTCGAAGCCGTGGCCGCCCCCGTCGTATCCGCCGTGGCCGTGGCCGTCGTAGGCGCCGCCCGGCAGCTCCGCGTACTGACTGTGCCCGTACGCCGCGTCCAGCGAGGCGACCGCACCGGGCGGCAGGGACTGCGGGCGCTGACAGAGGCGGGAGCTGAGCCGGGAGCGCAGCTCGGCGGAGTTCGGCAGGCCGGTGAGCGCGTCGTGCGAGGCGCGGTGCGCGAGCTGCAGCTCGCGGCGCTTGCGCTCCTCGATGTCCTCGACGTGGGTGAGCAGGAAGCGGGGGCCGTCGGCGGCGTCCGCGACGACGGAGTTGCGCAGATGGACCCAGACGTAGGTGCCGTCGCGACGCCCGAGCCGCAGCTCGGCCCGGCCGCCCTCGGCGGACGTTCTCAGCAGGGTGCCGATGTCCTCGGGGTGGACGAGGTCGGAGAAGGAGTAGCGGCGCATCGCGGAGGCGGGGCGGCCCAGGAGACGGCACAGGGCGTCGTTCGTCCGCAGGATCCGGCCGTGCTGGTCGCCGCCCATCTCGGCGATCGCCATGCCGGACGGCGCGTACTCGAAGGCCTGCCGGAAGGACTCCTCGCTGGCGCGCAGGGCCTGCTGCTCGCGCTCGAGGCGCACCAGCGCGCGCTGCATGTTCGCGCGTAGACGCGCGTTGCTGATCGCGATCGCGGCCTGGAACGCGTACATCTGGAGCGCCTCGCGCCCCCACGCGCCCGGCCGCCGGCCGTTGCGCGGCCGGTCCACGGAGATCACGCCGATCAGCTCGCCGCAGGCGCCGCCCTGCACACCGGGGGTGTGCATCGGCGCGAAGAGGCGGTCGGAGGGGTGCCACTCGTCCTCGAAGCGGGGCGCGGGACCGTCGGTGTACCACTGCGGCACGTCGTCCTCGTCGAGGACCCAGCCCTCGGTGTGCGGTATGAACCTGAGGTCGCCCCAGGCCTCGCCCATGTTCAGCCGGCGGTCCCAGGAGGTGCGGGAGCCGACGCGGCCGGTGATCAGGGCCTCGGCGGCGGAGTTACCGGCGAGCGCGGCGACGACGAGGTCGCCGTCGGGGCGTACGAGGTTGACACACGCCAGCTCGTAGCCGAGGCCGGTGACCACGCCGTCGGCGACGGTCTGCAGCGTGTCCGCCAGGCTGCGGGCGGTGTTCATGTCCGCCATCACCTGATGCAGTTGCCGCAGGGACGCAAGACGGACGTAGGGCTCCGACTCGGTCTCCATTCGACCTCCCCTCGAGACCTCGCAGCAACTCCAGGGTTCTCTCGGCGTACTAGTTGGTAGCTTCTTCCCAGCTTCCCCGCCACTGAATCACAGCGCGCTGCCCACTCGGTACACAGGGTCAACAAAATATGGCTCCTGTGACTCAAGTCACAGCGGAAGATGAACAATTGAGTGGAGTTTCTGCATTTTCACCGTGCGTTTACTGAACGCATATTGGGGTGCTGTGCAGAGACTTGTGAGCGATCGTGTCCGTCGGTGACTGTGAGCTGTGGGTCCGTCGGTGACTTTGAACGGTGGGTCCGTCGGTGACTTTGAACGGTGGGTCCGTCGGTGACTGTGGGCGCTGGGTCCGTCGCTGACTTTGAGCGGTTGTGTCGGTCGGTGGTCCTAGGACCCGGTTCGGGCCGAGGTCCGATGCGCCGCCGTGGGTGCGGAGAATAGCGTCTTGGCGTGCTGAAGACTCCCTCTGCCGCTCCGCTCCTCCCCTCCGTGCATGCTGAGGGGGTGAGCAACGACGAGTTCCGCGCCGCCATGTCCCGGCTGGCCGCGGGCGTGGTCCTGGTGACCGCGCACGAGCCCGCACTGGACCCGGACGGACCGGGCGGCGACGACGTCGGCATGACCGCGACCGCCTTCATGTCCGTCTCCCTGGACCCGCCCCTGGTCCTGGTCAGCCTGCGCGACGGCTCCCGGATGGACGACCTGCTCGCCGAGCAACCCCTGTGGGCCGTCTCCGTACTCTCCGACAGCCAGCGCCAGATCGCGGGCCGCTTCGCCATGAAGGGCCGCATCAGCGACCGGCTGCTCTTCGAGGACATCCCGTACGTCCGCGGCGAGGTGGCCGGGGCACCCCTGGTGGCCGGCGCCCTGGCGACCCTCGAGTGCCGCACGGAGCAGCGGGTGCCGGCGGGAGACCACACCCTCGTCATCGGCCGCGTCCTGACGGCACGGGCACCGAGCGCGGACGGGAAGCCGCTGACGTACTTCAAGGGCCGCTACCGGCAGCTGAGCTGACGCGCTCCGCCGCCACCGGCAACGGGGCCGACGCGCTACCTGTCGAGGACGGTGACGTCGACTCCCGCCAGGCGTTCCGGGTCGTTGAGGATGTCGATCACGGCGATCCTCCCGTGTACGACCGTGAAGGCCAGCACGCCGACGAGGCGCTCGTCGGCGACCACCACGACTCCCGCGGCGCCGTTGACGAGGGCGGGCCGCGCGATCCGTGCGAGATGCGCGAAGGAACTCGCCCCCGAGGCCACGGCGGTCGCACCGGCCGTCACCCCGCCTTCCGACCGCGCCACGACATCCGGGTCGAGCACCGCGACGAGCGCGTCGAAGTCGCCCTCGCGGGCCGCCGCCAGGAACGCGTCGACGACCTCACGCTGCTGCGCGAGATCGGCGTCCGGCGTGGGCGCCCCGCCCTGCACCCGGCGCCGGGCCCGGCTGGCGAGCTGACGGGATGCCGCCGGCGTACGGCCCAGGACGGGCGCGATCTCGTCGAACGGCACGGCGAACAGGTCGTGCAGCACGAAGGCGAGCCGCTCGGCGGGCGTCAGCGTCTCCAGGACGACCAGCAGGGCGAGGCCCACCGAGTCGGCGAGCAGCGCCTCCTGCTCCGGGTCGATCCCGGTGACGGGACTGAGCATCGGCTCCGGCATCCGCACTCCGGGTTCCTCCAGCGGCTCCTCGCCGCGCGTCCTGCGCGAGCGCAGCATGTCGAGACATACCCGTCCCACAACGGTCGTCAGCCACCCGCCCAGATTCTCGACACGGCTCGCGTCGGCCCGGCTGAGCTTGAGCCAGGCCTCCTGCACGGCGTCGTCGGCCTCGGCGAGCGAGCCGAGCATGCGGTAGGCGACGGCGCGGAGGTGGGGGCGGTGGGCTTCGAACCGGGCGGCGAGGAACTCGGCCTCGCTCTTCCCCGGGAACGCACTGTCGCTCATCGGTGATCACATCTCCTCATCGCGGTCCGTCACTGACTTGACGGATCACGCGGCGCCGATGTGACGAGAGCGAGCCCGGCCCCGGACAGGCCCTAACCCCAGTCGCGCCCGGTACGCCCCCGCTTGGTGTCGGAGCGCTGCTTCTTCTCGCGCAGCCGGCGTTCGTTGATCCCGCGGGGGATGCGGGTGGCGCGGCGGGGCTTGGGCGGCGGGGCGGTGGCCTCGGCGAGCAGAGAAGCGAGCCGTACGGCCGCGGTCTCCCGGTTGCGCCACTGCGAGCGGTGCTCGGACGCGCGCACGCTGACGATCCCGTCGACGAGCCGCCCGCCGAGTTTGGCGAGGGCGCGTTCCTTCCAGACCGGCGGCAGCGCCTCGGTCTTCGCCAGGTCGAACCGCAGCTCCACCTGCGAATCACTCGTGTTCACGTGCTGTCCGCCGGGTCCGCCCGAGCGCGAGAAACGCCACATGAGCTCGGCCTCGGGAAGGGAGACGGAGCCGCGAATGACGTAAGGACCGGACATGCCGTCCATGGTCCCGCGTATGTCCGGTCCACGTCACCCCGTTTTCGGCGGCCCTGGGTAAAGAAAGTAAAGAGAGCCGGAACCTCGGGGACCCCCCTTGGCGTTCATAGGGGTGACGGTAGCTTCGTCCCCAGTACGAAGCCCGTAGCTATGTAACGAGGGAAGGGACTCCCAACAATGGCAGTAAGCCTGTCCAAGGGTGGCAACGTCTCGCTGACCAAGGAGGCTCCGGGCCTGACCGCCGTCACCGTGGGCCTCGGCTGGGACGTCCGCAGCACCACCGGCACCGACTTCGACCTCGACGCCTCGGCCATCGCGGTCAACCAGCAGGGCAAGGTCTACTCGGACGCGCACTTCATCTTCTTCAACAACAAGCAGACCCCGGACCAGACCATCGTCCACACCGGCGACAACCGCACGGGCGAGGGCGCGGGCGACGACGAGGCGATCAACGTCAACCTCGCGGGCCTCCCCGCCGACGTCGACAAGATCGTCTTCCCGGTCTCCATCTACGACGCCGAGACCCGCTCGCAGAACTTCGGCCAGGTCCGCAACGCCTACATCCGCATCATCAACCAGGCCGGCGGCACCGAGATCGCCCGCTACGACCTGTCGGAAGACGCGGCCACGGAGACCGCGATGGTCTTCGGCGAGCTCTACCGCAACGGCGCCGAATGGAAGTTCCGCGCGGTCGGCCAGGGCTACGCGTCGGGTCTGGTGGGAATCGCGCAGGACTTCGGCGTGAACGTCTGACATTCGCCCACCTGTTGATGGAGCCCCCGGCCACGTGGCCGGGGGCTGCGGCGTTCACCCCTCCGCCCACTTCGGACCCGGAGGGTGACTACGCGCATCCCGTGCTGGGGTTCGATGGGGAAACCGATCGGGTCGTTCTCCTGGCTGGGCCACCCGTCACGTGACCACTGGCGCGGTTTCCCGAGGATGCCGCCACCAAGAGGAAGCGGATCCGAAGTCGGTGGCTCGGTAGGTTGAGTGGATGTCCACGCCGCCTGTGATTCTCTTGCTGTCCGGAAGCCTGCGGGCCGGTTCCTCCAACGAGGCCGTGCTGCGCACCGCGCAGGCCGTGGCCCCGTCGGGGATGCGCACCGTGCCGTACGACGGCTTGGCGGCGCTTCCCCACTTCAACCCCGATGACGACACCGAGCCACTGCCGGTCCCGGTGGCCGCGTTGCGCGCGGCGATCGCAGGGGCGGACGCCATTTTGATCTGCGCCCCGGAGTACGCGGGCACCCTGCCCGGTTCGTTCAAGAACCTGCTGGACTGGACGGTCGGCGGCACCGAGATCGGTGGCAAGCCGGTGGCCTGGGTGAACGCGGCAGCCCCCGGCCGCGGGCAGGGCGCGGAGGCCACCCTGCGGACGGTTCTCGGCTACACCGGCGCCGACATCGTGGAGTCGGCCTGCACGAGGATTCCGGTGGACCGCCGGATGGTCGGCGCGGACGGAGTCATCACCGATCCGGGGGTGCGCGAGCAACTGGGCGAGGTGCTCGGCCTGTTGGCGGGGGCGGCGCTCCACAGCTGACGGCCGCCCGGGCCGGAAATCGCGTTGCCCGGGCCGGCGGTGGACTCTAGGGTCGATCGGGTGACTGCCGGGTCGGCCATGGGCCACGCACGAGTGAGGCGCCCGGCCTCGGCGTGAGCGCGAGGCGGGCAAGAGCCCCGCCCACTTTCTCCGCGTCTTCCCCTCCCGGCGCCCGCATGCGGCGCCCCACCAGCGGATCCCAAGACCCGGAGACACACCACAGATGCCCCTGCCTCATGAAGAGCAGAACCCGCACGAATCCACGCCGGCGACGACCGTCGTCCAGCTCAACCACACCGCCATCTACGCCAGTGACCAGCACCTGTCGGCCGAGTTCCTCGCCGCCGTCCTCGGGCTGAAGGTCGGCGCTCCGTTCGGCCCGTTCCTGCCCGTCGACCTCGGCAACGGCGTGACGCTCGACTACTACGCGAAGACCGGCGAGCCGATCCAGTCGCAGCACTACGCGTTCCTGGTGCCGGACGGCCAGTTCGACGGCATGATCGCCCGTCTGGAGGCGGTCGGCGTCACCTACTACGCCGACCCCAACCACACCCGACCGGGCCGGATCAACGATCTCTTCGGCGGTCGCGGCGCGTACTTCGCCGACCCGGACGGCCACAACATGGAGATCATGACCCGCCCGTACGTCCGCCCATAGCGGACCGATCGACCGGCGGCGGACGGTCGGACCGTGGGCCGTCCGCCGCCAGTCGGTACCGGGATCGACGGACCGGCGGGATCGACGGACCGGCGCAGACTCAGCCGGCGTGGTGCCGACCTCGACGGCACCGCCGTTCAGAGCCTCACCGGAACCTGGGTCGGCTGACCCACACCAGCACCCGGTACCTCAGCCCGCGCCCCTAGGGATGGTCCGGCTTTCCGTCCCCGTACAGCCAGTCCTTCCAGATCTCGCTGAAGTCCTTCCCCGGGGCTTTCTTCTCGACGAACGCCGTGAAGTCGGCGGTGGACGCGGTGCCGTGGCGGTGCGCGGCGGACCAGCCCTGGATGATGTCGTAGAAGGTGTCGTCGCCGACCGTCTGGCGGATCTTGTGCAGGACCATCGCGCCCCGGTAGTAGACGGGCGGGTCGGAGATGTGTGCGGCGCTGGACGGCCTGGCGGGCGGGAAGGCCCAGATCTCCTTGTTGTCGGCGGGCTCGTAGTAGTCGCCTCTGTAGAGGGAGTGGAAGATCTCGTCGGCCGTGTCGCCGTCGTGGTCCTCCTGCCACAGCCACTCCGCGTACGTGGCGAAGCTCTCGTTGAGCCACATGTCCCGCCAGGACCTGGGGGTGACGGAGTCGCCGTACCACTGGTGGGCCAGTTCGTGAACGAGGGTCTTGGTGTCGGGGGCGCCGGGGAAGACGGGGCGGGTCTGGGTCTCCAGGGCGTAGCCCGCGTCGTCGCCGCGGTCCACGATGGCGCCGGTGGAGGAGAAGGGGTACGGGCCGAAGTTGTACTCCTCCCACTCCATGACCTCGGGGATCTGCGCGAGCACCTTCTCGCTCGCCTTCTGCTGCGTCGGGTCCACGGCGACGTACACCGGCAGTCCGCTCCTGGTCGTCGAGCGGGTGATGTCGAACCTGCCGATGGCGAGCGTCGCGAGGTAGCTCGCCATCGGTTCGGCCGTGTGCCAGGCGAACGTCGTACGGCCCTTCGTGGTCGTCTCGTTCGTCAACTCCCCGTTGGACACGGCCTGCAGGCCTTCGGGGACGGTGATCGTGAGGTCGTACGACGCCTTGTCGGAGGGGTGGTGGTTGCCGGGGAACCAGGCCATCGAGCCGGTGGGCTCGCCGAGGGCGAGGGCGCCGTCGGCCGTGCGCAGCCAGCCCTCCTTCGAGGTGTCCGGGTCGGTGATCGACTCGGGGGTGCCCGAGTAGCGGACTGTCGCCCGGAAGGTCTCGCCCCGGTCGAGGTCGGCGTGCGGGCGGACGGTCAGCTCCTGGCCCGCTCGGTTCCAGCGGGCGGTCTCGCCCTCGACGGTGACGCCGGTGACGTCCAGCCCCTTCAGGTCGAGGTTGAACGCGCTGAGGTTCTGGGTGGCCCGCGCCGTGATCTCCGCCGTCCCCGTCAGGCGCTTGGTCCCCGGGTCGTAGGAGAGGGTCAGGCCGTAGTGGCCGACGTCGTAGCCGCCGTTGCCCATCTTCGCGAAGTACGGGTCGCGTGCGCCGAACGCGCCGGGCTTCCCGTGCACACCGCCCCCGCCGCACGCGGTGAGAACGAGGGCGAGGATGAGCGCCAGGGCAAAGGGGACGGTGGCGGAAGATCGGGGCACACGGGTGATCCTACGAGGGCATGACACCATCGCTTACGTGCTCGACATCGGCTATGCCCTCTCCAACCGCTTCCCGGACCCCCCGCAGACCGACTACCGCCGCGCGGACGTCCACGCGCTGCGGCACGACCTGTTCTGCGGCGATGTCTACCTCGCCGACACCAAGGCCGACCGGGAGCTGTCCACCGCCTGGGGATGGGTACCGGTGCTCGACTTCGCTTGGGCGCTGTGCGACATCGTGGAGCGGCTCGACCGGGATCCGCTCGGCAGCCGGGCCGCCCGCCCCCAGCACGCGGAGCTGGACTTCACCGAGTCGTCCGACCGCATGCTCTTCGAGCGCCGCTTCGGATGGGTGGACATCGAGGCCGACTGGATGCCGGGCGACGAGGAACCGCTGACCTTCTCCCACTCCGAACTGCGCCGCGAGGCCCGCGACTTCCTGCACGACCTGATCGCCGACCTCACCGACCTGCACGACGAACTCGCCGAGAACCCGGCGATCTGGACCCTTCAGGCCCGCTTTCCGCGCGTGTCGTAGCGCCGCGTACGATCATCCGTCGGCCCGTCACACCCGCCGGAGAGGATCCCCGTGCCCGAGACCATGTCCCGTCAACAGCGCTCCGCCCTGAGCCAGTTGGCCGCCGGGGAGCAGCTTCTTTCGTACGGCGTCGTCGTGCCGGCGAAGAGCGCCAAGGGCGTGAAGATGACCCGGCCCGGGCCGTTCAGCGGCATCGGGGGTGAGCTCGGTGACCGGCTGGTGCAGAGCGTCGGCGCGGCGTCGGCCGGTGCCGGGAGTATCGCGGCCGGTATGCCGCCGTCGTCCGGTGCGCTGCTGCTGCGCGTCACCGACCAGCGCGTCGGTCTCGTACGGCCCCTCGACGGCACCGCCGTCTGGGAGGTCCCCCGCGCCTGGGTGGCCCGCGTCGAACGCCGTCCCCGCCTCCAGCTCATGGCCCGCTTCCGCCTCCACTACGCCGACGGCTCCTGGCTCGCCTTCCTGACGGCACGCCGCCGCACCATCGAAACGTTCCGCAGCCAGCTCGGCGGCTAGCCCTGTCCGGCGGATCAGGCCTGGGGGGCGGGGGAGGCTGAACGCAGCCCGTCCGGCGTTCGAGGACGAGCGCGACCAGCGTCACGCTCAGCCCTCCGCCGTGCCGCCGTCGACCCTCAGCCCCATCTCCGCCGCCAACACCGGGGCGAGATCCAGCAGTTGACTCGTGGTGATGACCGCGCCCGTCAGCCGGTCCACCCCCCGCACGATGTCCAGCTGTGCCGCCCCGCGCAGGTCCACGTCCGTGAGGGTGGCCTTGGTGAGGTCCGCCCCCTTCAGGACGCAGTCCGCGAACCCCACCCGCTCCAGGCGGGCGCCGCCGAAGTCCGGCTCGACCAGCACGCAGCCCTCGAAGACGACGTCCTTGAGGTGGGCGTTGCGCAGGTTCAGGTAGTCGATCTTGCCGCCGCGCACCAGTACCCGTTCCAGGACGGAGCCGTGCAGTTGTACGCCGCCCAGGCGGGCGTCGATCAGCTCGACGTCGCGCAGCGTGGACTCGGCGAGATCGGTGCCCACGCCCCGTATGCCCGTCAGGACGCAGTCCACTACGCGCGCGTGGTGCAGCCGTGTCTCGTCCAGCGCGCACCCCGTCAGCGCGCAGTCCATGAAGCGGGCGCCCCCGCCGTCCTGTCCGACGAAGTCCACCTCCAGGAACTCCAGCCCGTCATAGTCCCCCTCCGGCTCCAACTCCCCTCCGCCGTACGCCTCCAGCTCGGGCAGTCGCATCTCCGGCCGCCGCGCCGCCTTCACCACACTCCCGCCGGCCCTGCCGGCCCCTCCAGCCCCGCCCGCCGCTCTCCTCGCCATGCCCCCATACTGCACGCCCCCACTGACAATCGCTCTGAGCTGCGAAAACACCCCCACATGTCACATTCCGGGGGCCTCGACCAGTCGTATGCGCAAAGAGGCGCCCCGAGCAGAGCGATCCGAGGGAGACCCCAGTCATGCAGCACATCACCGTCATCGGCGGCGGCTTCGCCGGACTCACCGCGGCCGTCACCGCCGCCGAGGCGGGCACCAAGGTCACCGTGTACGAGGCGCATCACACGCTCGGCGGCCGGGCCCGCACCGCCGAGGGCCCGTACCGGACGAACGAGGGCCCGCACGCCCTCTACAGCGGCGGCCCGCACTGGACCTGGCTCAAGCAGCGTGACCTGCTCGGGCCGCTCGCGCCGATCCCTCCCCTGGAGGCCGCCCGGCTGCGGCTGCATCACAAGGGCGCCCTGCGCCGCACCCCACCCTTCGCGATGCTCAAGCTGCTGCGCCGGACCTCCCGACAGGCGCCCGTGGACGTCGACTTCATGACGTGGGCCGTGGCCGAGGCGGGCGAGGAAGGCGCGCGGGCCGCCGCGCACTACTCCGCCGTCGCCCTCTTCCATCACGACCCCGGGTCGCTCTCCGCGGCGTTCGTGCAGGAACGGTTGCGCCGGGCCACGAAGCTGCCGCCCGAGGCGCACTATCCGAGGGGCGGGTGGGCATCCGTGATCGACCGGATGGCGGCCCGGGCCTGGAATCTGGGCGTCCGGATGGAGACCCTCAGCCGTGTCGACGCCCTCCCGGAAGACCGTGGTCCCGTCATCGTGGCCACCTCCCTCGACTCCGCCCGCCGTCTTCTCAAAGACGCCTCGCTGACCTGGACCGGCGGCCGTACCGCCCTCATCGACCTGGCCGTACGCACCCGGCGCGGCGACGCGTTCGCCGTCTCCGACCTGGACGCGCCGGGCTGGCTCGAACGGTTCACGGCGCAGGACCGCACTCTCGCCCCAGCCGGCGAGCAGCTGGTCCAGGGGCAGATCCCGATCGCCCCGCACGAGTCCCGGGCCGACGGCATCGCCCGCGCCGAGCACCTGCTCGATCTCGCCTTCGAGGGCTGGCGCGAGCGTGTCACCTGGCGGCGCGAGGCCGTCGCGAGCGGCCGTACCGGCGCGGTCGACCTGCCCGGCACCAGCTGGCGGGACCGGCCGTCCATCGACCGGGGCGACGGCGTCTATCTGGCGGGCGACCAAGTGGCCGCCCCCGGCGTGCTCTCGGAGGTCTCCTTCAACAGCGCGCTCGAGGCCGTCGCGCTGGCCCTCAGGATCCGGGAGCGCCTTGACCTCAAGCGAGCTTGAGGTTGAAGGCTGGCCGCACAACGGAGCATGACGAGACGGAGCCCACCATGCACGCCATCCGCCTGCACGCCTTCGGCCCGGCCGAGAACCTCACCTACGAGAAGGCCGAGGACCCCGAACCGGGCCCGGGACAGGTACGTATCGCCGTCGCCGCCGCCGGCGTACATCTCCTGGACGCGGCCCTGCGCGAGGGCATGCAGGGTCCCGGCGGCGCGGCGCCGACGTCGCTGCCGACGATCCCCGGCCGCGAGGTCGCCGGAACCGTCGAGTCCCTCGGCGCGGGCGTCGCCGCGAACTGGCTCGGCAAGCGCGTCGTCGCCCACCTCGGCTTCGCTCCCGGAGGCTACGCCGAACTCGCCGTCACCGACGTCGACCGCCTCCACGAGATCCCCGGCAACCTGGACTTCGCGCAGGCCGTCGCCATGATCGGAACAGGTCGTACGGCGATGGGGATCCTGCAGTTCGCCGAGCTCGGCCACTATTCCGTGGTCGTCGTACCGGCGGCCGCGGGCGGTCTCGGCACCCTGCTGGTGCAGTACGCGCGGCACGCGGGCGCCACGGTCATCGGCCTCGCGGGCGGGCCGGAGAAGGTGGCCCGGGTCCGTGCGAACGGCGCCGATCTGGCCGTCGACTACAACGATCCCGGCTGGCCGGAGAAAGTCCGCACCCACCTCGGGGACAGGGCGGCGACCGTCGTCTTCGACGGTGTCGGCGGCGACGTCGCCCGTGCCGCCGTCGGCCTCCTCGGCCCCGGTGGCAAGCACCTCGTCTTCGGCTGGTCCGGCGAGGGCATCCGCGACGGCTCCCCCTACCTCGTCGACGGTGTGTCGGAGCAGGTCCTCGGCCCCGTGATGCTGCGGAAGGCGGGCGGCCCCAACCCCGTAAGGACCCTGGAACTGCGCGCGCTCGCCGAGGCCGCGGCCGGACGGCTGACCCCGGCCGTGACCCGGTTCCCGCTCGCCGAGGCGGCCGCCGCGCACCGGGCCCTCGAATCCCGCGGCACGATCGGAAAGGTGGTGCTGGAACCATGACAAGTCACCGAGGCGAAGATGCGATACATACTGATTCATGGTCTTCTGGCCAAGTGAGTGTCACCCGAACAGGTGAACCCGGGGCGCCGGCAGGTGCCGACCCCCGCCGCTGGTGGGGCCTGGTGATCATCGCTCTCGCACAGTTGATGGTGGTCCTCGACGCGACCATCGTGAACATCGCGCTCCCTTCCGCACAGCGTGATCTGGGCATGTCCGACGCCAACCGCCAATGGGTGATCACGGCGTACACGCTGGCCTTCGGCGGACTCCTGCTGCTCGGCGGCCGGATCGCCGACCTCGTCGGCCGCAAGCGGACCTTCGTCATCGGGCTCATCGGCTTCGCCGCCGCCTCCGCGCTGGGCGGCGCTGCCACCAGCTCCGGCATGCTCTTCGGCGCCCGTGCGCTCCAGGGCGTCTTCGCCGCCGTACTGGCGCCCTCCGCGCTCAGCCTGCTGACCACCACCTTCACCGACCCCAAGGAGCGCGGAAAGGCCTTCGGCATCTACGGCGCCCTCGCGGGCAGCGGATCGGCGATCGGCTTCATCGCGGGCGGCCTGCTGACGGAGTACCTGAACTGGCGCTGGTGTCTGTACGTCAACATCCCCATCGCCGCCGTCGCGGTCTTCGGCGCATACGCACTGCTGCACGACCGCCCGGGTCACACGGGCGCCCGCCTCGACGTGCCCGGTGTGCTGCTGGGCTGCGGCGGTCTGGTCGCGATCGTGTACGGGTTCAGCGAGGCGCAGCCGCGCGGCTGGACGGACTCGCTGGTGCTGGCCCTCTTCGCGGTGGGCCTCGCCATGCTGGCGGCCTTCGTGTGGTGGCAGTCCAGGGCACCGAGCCCGCTGCTGCCGCTGCACATCGTCAAGGACCGCAACCGCGCCGGCTGCTTCCTGACGATGGCCCTCGCCGTCATCGGCATGTTCGGCATGTTCCTGTTCATGACCTACTACCTGCAGGTCATCCTCGGGTACTCGCCGGTGAAGACGGGCATGGCCTTCCTGCCCCTGACGGCCGCGATCATCGTCGGCTCGACGCAGATCTCGGCCCGGCTGATGAACCACGTGCCGCCGCGCGCCCTGATGGTGCCGGGCGCGGTCCTGGCGGCGAGCGGAATGGCCTTCTTCACCCAGCTGACCGTGGACTCGTCGTACACGACCGAGCTCCTGCCCGGGCTGCTGCTGATGGGCCTCGGCATGGGCCTGATCTTCATGCCGGTCTTCGCCACCGCCACCGCGGGTGTCGCCCCGCAGGACTCCGGTGTGACCTCCGCGACCGTCAACACCTCTCAGCAGGTGGGCGGTTCGATCGGTACGGCCCTGCTGAACACCATCGCCACCACGGCCAGCGCGACGTACATCGCCGCCCACCTCCGCAACCCCGCCCAGAAGGCCCTGATCGTCCGCGAGGGCGTCGTGCACGGCTACACGGTCGCCATCTGGTGGGCCACGGCAATCATGCTCCTGGCGGGCCTCACCGCGGGCCTCATGGTCACGACGAAGGCCCCGAAGCACGTGCCGGTGGACGCGCCGGTGCCGGAATCCGTGTGAGGGGGCAGGGGCGCGGGCCCCTGCCCCCTCAACGCGTCAGCCCAGTCGCCGTACGTCGATCGCCCAGATCCCACGCCCGTGCGTGGCCGCGTACAGCCGGCCGTCGGGGCCGGTGCGCAGCTGGAGTACGGCCGTGGTCGGGAGGTTGTCCCCCGCCACCTTCCAGCCGGAGGACCGAGGCGTGCGGACGAGCACACCCAGATCCGTGCCGACCGCGACGACGCCGCCCTTGAGCAGGGCGACCGAGTTGGCGGGCACGTCGGGCAGGTTCCCTGAGACGTCCTTCCAGGTCACGCCGCCGTCCTTCGTCTCGAACAGGTGGCCGACGCCCGCGCCCGGGCCCTCGGTCCACTTGCGGGAGAAGCCGTTGACGGCGAGCAGGACATGGTCGCTGTTCGCCGGGTCGATGGCCAGCCCGGAGAGATAGCGGTTGGGGACCGTGCCGTCCACGGGCAGCGTCAACTGGTGCCAGCCCGTGCCGTCCGCGTTGCCGACCGCGATGCCCCGGGTGAAGCCCTGGTTGTTGCAGGGGCCGCACCAGGCGGCGTACACCTTGCCGCCCGAGGACGCGACGGCCGTGGCGGTGTGGCCCTCACCGAGGTCGTACGCCCCGAACCACTCCCCGCCGCTGCGGATCGCGTACCCGTGGGTGTTGATCCAGACGTGGCGGCCGCCCGCGACCCAGGTGTTCTTGTCCTTGATGTCGGCGTTCAGCGGGGCGATGAAGCGGGCCTCGCCGGTGGCGTTGTCGGGCGGCGCGACCGAGTAGGAGGTCGCATTCGACGGATCGGTGACCCAACTTCCGTCGTTCACCGCGCAGTTGTTCGTGACCGAGACCGCCAGGTACACGTACTCCGCCGCGATGTTGCAGCCGTTGTCCGGGTCGGTGATCGTGTCGCCGCCGTCGCCGCCGAAGTTGGAGCCCATCGCGCTGTCGCCGGGCCGCAGAACCGACTGCCCGTTGTCCTGGAGGCCGCCGGTGACGGCGAGGCCGCGGGAGTCGGTCCCGACACCCACCGAGTAGTACTGGAGGGCGTCCATCGTGCCGTCGTTCAGGGACCGCCAGTCGGTGGCGTGCCCCTCCGCGTTGGCGCTTCCCTTCAGCGGCCGCCGGAAGACACCGCCGTCGTCACCCACGACGACGTAGGGCGCGCCCCCGTCGCTGCCGACCGCGACCGAGTGCTGGTCGGCATGCGTGGTCGCCGGGCAGTCGCCGCTCTGCTTCGCCGGGTCGATGGACCAGCAGCGGAAGCCGAAGTTCCAGTACGGCCCGGGCACGCTCCAGCTCGCCCCGCCGTCCTTGGTCTCGAAGACCTCCTCGAGGCCCGCGTACACATGGTCGGGGTTCTTCGGGTCGACCGTGAGGAACTGGTCGTACCAGGCCTGGATCCCGGGCTGGTAGCCCGCGCCGGTGAGCGCGGAGCCCGAGTCCCGCAGCTGCTCGTAGCTCGCGATGCGCGTCCAAGGGCCCGTAGGCGAACCGGACTTGGAGACGAAGATGCCTTCGAGCCCGCTGTCCGGGTTCTCGGCGGTCATCTCGGGCGACTGGTCGATGGCGTAGTACCGCGAGCCGTCCGCGCTGCGCGCGAAGGTCACATTGCCGACGTCCTCACTGTTGCCCGGCAGATCGCCGAGCCCGTCGGTCAGCCGCTCCCAGCCCCGGCTGCCCTTCACGTAGAAGCCGTTGTACGTGTCGCCGCCGCGCCAGCCGACGGCGAGGACCACCTTGCTCGGGTCCTTCGGGTCGATGGCGATGTCACTGGTGATGTTCTTGTACGCGGCCGACGGGTCGGACGCCTTCGAACCACCCGGCAGATAGTCGGGGTTGGGCGCGAACTCCAACTTCCAGGCGCCCTTCAGGGACTTCGTGGAGTGGCTCCACACCCCCCTCGTGGTGGCGGCCCACACCTTGTTCCCGCCGAACCGCAGGGCGTTGATGGAGGTGGACTCCAGTTCGTCCCCGCCCACCCGGTCACGGGGGCTGAAGCTGCCCTTGCGCGGGTCGTCGAGGACGTACACGCCCGTCCCGAGGAAGGAGGTCGCGCTGGTGTTGGCCTCGCCGGTCGCGTACCAGAGCCGGCCGCGCGGATCGAGCTGCAGATCACCGGTGGAGAGCGCGGGCAGCCGGTCGGAGATGTTCTTCCAGTGGCCGCCCCCACGGCTGGAGCGGAACACGCCGCCGTTGGCCGCGCCCGCGTACACGTACCCGTGGTTGTCCGCCGCGAGCCCGGTCACCCGCCCGGTGACCTTGCCCGCGCCGCCACTGGAGTTGGAGTTGATGTCGCGGTAGCGCGCGTCGTCGGAGTTGTACGGCAGCCGGGTCAGGTCGCTCCAACTGCCGCCCGTGCGCGGCAGATCGGACAGCTGGTCGTAGGCCGCTCCATACGCGCCCGGCGCCACGATCCCCGGCGAGGTCCGCGCCTCCGCGTACTGATCGGCCTGCTCGGCGATGTTCCCCGACTCGTCCTCGTCGCCCTCGTCCCCCGGGTCCTCCGCGAAAGCGGACAGGCCCTTCTCCTGCTGCAGAAGGGCCTGTTGACGGAGTATTCGGACACCGAACGGATCGGTGCCGCCCGACGCCGCCTGGGCCTGTGTAACCGTCATTCCCAGCGCGGCGCAGGCGCCCAGCACCGCCCACACTCGTCTTCTTCGGTAGCCATTGGCTGCCATGAAAAATGCCCTCCCCTGAGGAACCGTGGCGTACATGACACAAGCTGGCCAACAGCTTTGGGGGGAGGACGGTGATGAGAGAGATGTGCGTGGGCAATGAGAGCGTAAAACTTCTTCCGTCGTCCTCAGTGACGCCCGGCCACCCGGTCCGCCAGCTGAGCCAGGCGGGACGACTGGGCACTGTGCGTGGTCAGTTCACGCCGGTCCGCCGTGCGGTAGGTCGCGTACATCCCGTGCACGCCGATCCAACGGAAGGGCTCCGGCTCCCACTTGCGCACCTTGTGGTTCACCCAGGGCAGCCCGGTCAGCTCCGTGGCACCCGACTGCCCGGAGTCCTGCTGGACCAGGTCGCGCAGGGTGCGCGCGGCGAGGTTGGCGGTGGCGACTCCGGAGCCGACGTAGCCGCCCGCCCAGCCGAGGCCCGTGGAACGGTCCAGGGTCACCGTGGCGCACCAGTCGCGCGGAACGCCGAGGACGCCCGACCAGGCGTGCGCCACCTTCACCCCGGTCAGGGACGGGAAGAAGCGCACGAGGATCTCCTGCAGCGCCTCGATGGTGGCCTGCTGCGTACGGCCGTCGTTGTCGGTGCGCGAGCCGAAGCGGTACGGGACCCCGCGTCCGCCGAGCGCGATGCGGCCGTCGGCGGTGCGCTGCGCGTACATGTACGCGTGCGCCATGTCACCGAGCGTCTCGCGACCCTCCCAGCCGATCGCCGCCCACTGCTCGTCCGTCAGCGGCTCCGTCGCGATCATCGAGGAGTTCATCGGCAGCCAGGTGCGCCGCTGTCCCTTGAGGTTCGCGGTGAAGCCCTCCGTGCAGCGCAGCACATACGGCGCGCGGACCGTCCCGTACGGCGTCACCGCGTGCTTCGGCCGGATCTCCGTCACCGGCGTCTGCTCGTGGATCGTGACGCCCAGCGCCTCGACGGCCGCCGCGAGCCCCTTCACCAGCTTCACCGGGTGCAACCGCGCCCCGTGCGGGGTCCAGGTCGAGCCCACGGCGTCCGCGACCCGGACCCGCTCGGCGGTCTCCCGGGCGCCGTACAGCTCACGGTCCTTCTCGCCGTACGACAGCTCGTGCGCGTGGAAGGCCTTCAGACGCGCCAACTGAGCGGGCGTATACGCCACTTCGAGGACGCCGCCCTGGTGAATGTCGGCGTCGACGCCTTCCTCGGCGGCGACCCGCACCACCTCGTCGACGGTGTCGTTCATCGCCTGCTGGAGGCGTACGGCGGCCTCCCGGCCGTGCAGCCTCGCGTACCGGTCGCGGCCCGCGATGCCGTTGTAGAGCCAGCCGCCGTTGCGCCCCGAGGCGCCGTAGCCGCAGAACTTCTGCTCCAGCACGGTGATGCGGAGGAAGGGGGCCGCCTTCTTCAGGTAGTACGCGGTCCACAGCCCCGTGTAGCCGCCGCCGACGATGACGACATCGGCGGACGCGTCACCGGGCAGCGGCTCCCGCGTCCCGGGAAGGCCGTCGTCCGCGTACCAGAAGGAGATGCCGCCATTGACCGTGCTGCTGCTCATGGCCGGACGTTAACCCGTGTCAGCCGCCCATGTCTCCTTCGGATTCCGTACTTTTCCCCGGCCTCTGACCAGCGGATAGCAGGCCAGACCGATCAGTACGGAGGTGAAATGCCCGAGATCGGTGAAGGTGCGGCCGGTCGCCAGCGGAACCCCGTACACCGCGAGGACGACCACCAGGTACGGGTACCGCCAGGGCGCCGCGATCCGGTACGTGAGCACCGCGATCACCCCGGCCAGCGCGTAACTGACCCCGATGTCCAGGGTGTTGACCGCCGGCTCCGGTGCCATCTCGTGCCGGATCGCCCACAGCAGGGCGCCCTCGCTGATCAGCGTGGCCAGCACATGCGCGGCCGCGCACACCGCCAGCCAGCGCGCGGTGCCCATCCAGCGCTCGGCCGGCGCGTGGAAGACGCTGTACAGGACGGCGTACGGCAGCCAGTGCCCGCCGTCGATCCACATCGCGCTGGCGAACAGCACCCGCACCGGGTTGCTCGACAGCTCGTGGATGTTCGTCGAGCGCTGCCGCAGGAAGTCCTCCTCGAAGTCCGGCGACATGTGGTGCAGGGCCACCGTGGTGACGAAGAGGATCACCAGCCAGACGTACGTACCGGGGGCGCCGCGCACGTACGTCCACACCCTGTGGAAGCCCCGGTCAATTCGCATGAGCCGATTCACGCATGCCCTTAGTGTCCCGTACGTGATTGACATTCCGCACGAGCCGGCCGCATCTCAGGAGAAGCTCAACGGCGAGGCGGGACGGGCGTTCATCGCGAGGCTGCCGAAGCTGACGGCCGGCTTCCATGCTCGAACGGACACCGCCGGCACTGGAGCGGATCGGGGACCCCGATGCCCGCCGCCTCCTCGCCGACTGCGCCGCCGCCGTACGCGAGGTCGTCGCCGAACCCGGCGACCGCCTCCTGCACTGGGACCTCCACTACGACAACGTCCTCGCCTCCCGGCGCGCCCCCTGGCCGGCCATCGACCCCAAGCCCCTCGCAGGCGATCCCGGCTTCGACCTCTGCCCCGCCCTCGCCAACCGCTTCGAAGCCGACGAGATCCTCTGGCGCTTCGACGCGATGACCGACGTCCTGGCCCTCGACCGGGCACGCGCCCGCGCCTGGACCCTCGCCCGCGTCCTGCAGAACTGCCTCTGGGACATCGAGGACGGCCGCCCCCTGGAGCCCGAACGACTCGAGATCGCCCGCAGACTGCGCGGCGCGTGGAGCTAGCCTCACCCCTATGATCCGCACCGCGACCCCCGCTGACATTTCCGTCATCCACGCCCTGGTCCGTGAACTGGCCGAGTACGAGAAGGTCCCGGAGGAGGCCCGGGCAACACCGGAGCAGCTGCGCGAGGCGCTCTTCGGCGAGCACCCGGCGGCGTACGCGCACATCGCGGTGGACGACAAGAGCGGCGAACCGGTCGGCTTCGCCCTCTGGTTCCTGAACTTCTCCACGTGGCGCGGCGTCCACGGCATCTACCTGGAGGACTTGTACGTACGTCCCACCGCACGCGGCGCCGGCCACGGCAAGGCGTTGCTGACGGAACTGGCGCGGATCTGCGTGGCACGCGGCTACCAGCGCCTGGAGTGGGCCGTCCTCAACTGGAACCGCCCCTCGATCGACTTCTACGAGTCGCTGGGCGCGCGGCCGCAGGACGAGTGGACGGTGTACCGGCTGACGGACGTGGCGCTGGCCCGCCTCGGCACTGTCACGGCTGGCAAATGATCGCTGCAACTCGGGTCGTCGAGGCTACTGGCGGGCTGCGGAGAGACGGCCGTCGAAGGTGATGTCGACGGCGTTCAGCGCGGTCCCCGGCGGCTGGTCCAGCGGGCCTGGCCCTTCCCCGTGGGGTCGAGCGCCATGACGGCCATGCAGATTCCCTTCAACGCGTCGTGCTCGCTGGGGAAATGACCGCGGGACGACAGCTTCCTCGCCGTGCTGCATGCCGACCACCGCCCGGTCGACTTCGCGCTGCCGGGCCCGCCGTGGCCCAAGGAGTACGAGGTCCTCGTCGACACGTCGCACGAGGACCAGGCCGACCCCCCTCACGCTCTCCACTACGCCTCTCGGGCCCGGTGACACTCCAGGTCATCCTGATCGCCAGGGGGAGCAGTCATGCCGGGCCCGGAGACCGTCGGCCCTCTCGCGGGACCGCGAAGAACATGACGAGGGGAGGGTCTTGGAGGAGAAGCGCGCAGCGCGGCTGTTCAGAGCGCCTTGCTGTTGCAGCCCATGTCCGAACCGAGGTGGCTCGGCTGCGCACCCGGGTCCCCTTCGCCGTTCAGCAGGTTGCCCCCCAGGCCGTTGATGGCGCCCACGTTGCCGAGCACGTCGATGTTCATGTCGTGAGAGCGGCACTCGGCGCCCTGCGTGACGTCGATGTCGTGCCCCGGCTCGCCGTGTGCCAAGGCGGTGCCGGCGCCGAAAGAGCCGATACTGCTGAGGACGGCGCCCACGATGGCGGCCTTCTGAAGCTTGCGCATTTCTTCTCCATTGATCGAGCGGATGTGATCTGCAGCAGATCGAGTGGGGACGGTGAACAGTTGCTGGGGGGCAACCGTCAGCCGAGTCGGGGCAGACCCAACTGGCCCACGGGAGGCGCCGCGAGCTGTCCGAGGCCGAGCCCGGGTACCTGCGGTGTGCCGGGCGCCGCGATCAGCGGGTCGACGAGCGGGTTCACCTGCGGGTTCACCTGCGGGTTCACCTGCGGGGCGACACGCGGCGGGGGCTCCGGGTTGAAGGCCTGGGGTACGGCGACCTGCGGGGCGACCTGCGGCATGACCTGCGGCGCCGTCTGCGGGGTGACCTGCGGCAGGACCTGCGCCGGCTGCTGCGGGGCGTACGGCGAGCCGGACGCCTGCGCGGCGCCCCCCGACGAGGCCCAGGCGGAGGCCTGACCGCTCTGCTGCGGGGCAGGGCCCTGGGGAGCGGCCTGCATCGGCTGGAAATACGGTTGCGGACCGGACTGTGCGGTGCCCGTCGAACTGGACGCTGCCGTGGCCTGCGGACCACTCTGCTGGGGTGCCTGGTACTGGGGGGCCGGCGCGGGGGCCTGGTACTGAGGCGCCTGGTACTGGGGAGCAGGCGCGGGGGCCTGGTACTGGGGTGCCTGGTACTGGGGGGCAGGCGCGGGGGCCTGGTACTGAGGCGCCTGGTACTGGGGAGCAGGCGCGGGGGCCGCGTACTGGGGTTGGTACTGGGGAGCAGGCGCCGGGGCCGCGTACTGAGGCGCCGGATACTCGGGAGCAGGCGCCGGAGCGCCGCTGTACCCGACGGGAGCGTCGGCATAGCTGACGCCGGCGCCGATGGCGGACAGACCGCCGGCCGCCGCTACGACGAGCGCGGCCTTGTGAAGCTTTCGCATGGAACCCTCGGCCCTTCAATACCTGTACAGGGAAATCCGTTGTATTCAGTGCAGTCTTGCGTGCGCTCAGTCTGATGTTCGTACTGCGCCCCAACAGGGGTAATCCTGGGCTGTCATGTGGACTTCACGCCGGAGCCGACAGCGGATCCCGTTGCCCCTCTCCGATTCGTGGTCGCTGCCCTTTCCCAGCTGGCAACGACATTTCCTCCGACTCGGTCACGGGACCCCAAATTCCGTCACCCATTTGCCATCGATCGGATTACCGGCCCGTCGCGCCGCGTGCGAGTGAGGACTTGTCGCCCCGTCAAGAACGAGTGCGATGCCCGCACTCCTCCGTTGACGATTCACCCCCCTCTGGCAAATGGGTGACCACGCCCCGGATCCCGTGACTGGCCCCGTACTTATCTCGTTCCCCACTGGGCCAGGACGATGGTCCGTCGCAGCCGCACAGGGCAGCAAAACAGCGACAGCTGCACTGGCTGGTCTGCATTTCAATACGTTCCATGCACAGGTCAATGAAGGGCCGAGGGTTCCATGCGCAAGTTTCAGCAGGTCGCGCTCGTCGTAGCAGCGGCCGGCGGTCTGTCCGCCATCGGCGTCGGCCCCAGCTTCGCCGACGCTCCCGTCGCGTCCACCAATGCCGCTCCGCCCCCCGTTCCGCGGCAGGACGCCCAGGCCGCCTCGTGGAGCGCCTCTCAGGCCACCGGGCACTCTTACGGTTCGCCGACCCCGCAACAGCAGGCGGCCCCGCAACAGCCCGGCGAGGTCAGCCCGCAGGTCAACCCACAGGTGAACCCGCAACTCAGCCCGCACATCTCCCCGCGGACGGCCCCGGCGCAGGCCACCCCGCCGGACCAGAACAACCTCTTCCGTCCATACCAGGAGTGCAGCCCGCAGTCCCTGCTCAACGCCAATCTCCCGGTCGCCCTGCTCGCCGCCGCCGAGACCCGGGGCATCACCTGCACCCAGGCCAACAGCCAGGCGAACGCCACCGCCGGCGCCCGCTAGGCCGCCGGACGGCCGGACATCGACGCCGAGTTACGGGCCCTTCGAGGATCGCGCCCCGGAGGGCCCGCTCGGGGGCGATGCTGCTTCAGGATGCTTGCGCAACAAGATCACGGGACCCGGCGCGTCGCCGGGCATTTTTGGCGATATTTCGTATTAATCTCCGTGACTGTACGAAGTCGATCTATTACAGATCGCATCCACACACTCCACCGGAGATGACATGCACAAGCTTCGCAAGGCTGCCGTCCTGGTCGCTGCCCTCAGCAGCGTCGGACTCCTGGGTGCCGGCACTGCCCACGCCGACGGGGGCCACGGCGGCCAGAAGAAGGACGGCGACCGCTACAACGTCCTTCAGAGCTCCAACTGCAAGTCGCACGACCTGAACCTCGACCTCCTCGGCAACGTCGGCATCCTGAACGGCCTGCTCGGTGTCAACGACGAGGGCAACCCGGGCGCACAGGACACGCACGTCGGCTCGACCCAGGGCTGCAACAACAGCGCCTGGTAGGCGTGACGGTCGTATAGGCGACCGAAAGCGGGAAACAGGTCCCGGCACCGAGCCCCCAGGCCCGGCGCCGGGACCCCTTTATGTCCCAGTGGCCATTCGATCGGCATCGGCGGCGAGCCGACGGGCCAGATACCGACGTCGCGATTCACTCACGGAGCGGGGCATTCCCCCGCATCGGCCAAGGCAGTGAGGATTCCCCAAATGCGGCGTGCCGCCCGTTGTTTTCAAGATATTTCGTATTAGCGTCCATAACTGCACGAAGTCGATCTATCACAGATCGCATCCCTTTACACTCCATCGGAGATGACATGCACAAGCTTCGCAAGGCTGCTGTTCTGGTCGCTGCCATCAGCAGCGTCGGACTCCTGAGTGCCGGCGCCGCCCACGCCGATCAGGGCGGCTGGGGTAAGGGCGAAGACGGCAAGAGTTTCAGCGTCCTGCAGAGCAGCACCTGCAAGTCGCACGACGCCAACCTCGACATCCTCGGCAACGTCGGACTGCTCAACGGCCTGATCGGGCTCAACGACGAGGGCAACGCGGGCGCACAGCACACCTCTCTGGGCTCGAGCCAGGGCTGCGACAACAGCGCTTTCGGCAAGAAGTAAGTCAGAACCAGCCTCGGTGCCCCGGCCAC